>CAILMU010000041.1 GCA_903835325.1 uncultured Microcaldota archaeon
GTCCTTCCAGGCTCAACGGATTTTACCCCTACCCTGGAAGTACCCCGACCCTCCCCCATTCCCAAGACTAGCAGTATCCACTGCACGCGTTAGAGTTGAGCTCCAACATTTCACAGTGGACTTAATAGTCCGGCTACGGACGCTTTAGGCCCAATATTCGTGGGTACCACTCGAGGCGCTGGTGTTACCGCGGCGGCTGCCACCAGTCATAGGCCACTCCCTATTGACTGTTTGTCTTCACCAATTAATAAGGTGTGTTTGCCCACACCCTTATTCTCCAAGCTTTTTGCACTTGGCAAAAGACGGAAACTAAGTTTCCGCCACTCAGACTTCCCCTGTCACGCTTGCGCGCATTGCAGAGGTTTCGCGCCTGCTGCATCCCGTAGGACTAGGGTCCTTGTCTCAGTACCCTTCTGGGGGCCACCACTCCCATGGCCCCTACGGATTATCGGCTTGGTGGGCCATTACCCCACCAACTACCATGATCCGCCGCAGTCTCATCCTAAGGCGGACTGGCTCCAATTCACCAGCCATTTAAATGCCCAAGCATTCCAGCATAGGGCATCGATCGCGGGTTAGCCTCAGTTTCCCGAGGTTATACGCGTCCTTAGGGTAGATTGACCACGTGTTACTCAGCCGTACGCCGCCCACCCAAGTGAGTGAGCAAACTTGCATGGCTTAATCGAAGTCTGATAGCAGTACCCTCCAGCAGGATCAACTGGAGTTAATTCAGTTGTCTGCATATTGTACACGAATACGGAAGTTCACAAATTCTTATTAGGAATTGGTTCTTCTCTTTGCATGTTTCAAATCTCTTGAAGCGTGAGTCAAATCTATCAGCAATAGATTTCCATGGATATTCCCGCCAATGTATGCGAGAACACTCCGCCTCGGGCAATAGGAATTAACCCTAAGCGGCAGGACTTATATAGCGAAGGACGTCTTTATAAACGTTTCGGCGATTGGGAAAGAAATACGGCCATCCGGCGGAAAGAATCGGCCTAAACCGGAGCATTTCACAACTTATTTATAAATGCCGGGATCAAATCAAGAATCATGGAAGGGATGGAAGGCGACAAGATCGTCTTGGACCGCAAGAGCTTCGAGGCCCTCGCCGTCGAATCACGTGTCAAGATTCTGAAAGCGCTGAAAGTCCGGCGCAAGACGCTCACAGAGATATCGGAGGAGCTTTCCATGTCCGTCTCGGCAGTGAAGGAGCATCTCGAGAACCTGGAAGCTGTGGATCTTGTCGTGAAGAAGGATGAAGGCCACAAATGGAAATATTACGAGCTGACCAGGAAAGGGGCGGAGATAGTGGGTCCGAAGGAGCTGCGCGTATGGATAATATTATCTATATCTATAATCGCGCTCGCCGCGTCAGTACTCGCGATGTTCTCGCCCCCGCCTTTCTATTCTTTGACGAACGGGGCTCCTGTGACGGCGCTTCAAGCAAGCGAAGCGCCTGCGGTCGCAGGGGCGGCACTTCCTAATGCAGACAACGCGCAAATCGACAACAACGCCCTCGCTGCACAGCCGATGTCAGCCAAAGCGCTTTCAAATGGGAGCGATACCGCGCTCAACGGAGGCCCGGGAACAGAAGGAAGCGGGGCAGGCGCGAATGAAGATGCATCGGCAGCGACGTATGCAGGCGCAAGAGAGATGCCCCTCAGCGCAAACATCCCCGCCACCAACCAGCAGGACTCGAAGATACCTCTTGCGGTGGCGGCCATCAGCGGATTGACTGTCCTCGGATGCCTGGCCGTATTGTATAATAACAGGAGGACAGGGGCGCAATCTGGTTAAACATGATTGATGACCTAAACACACACTTTATATTTTTTGTCCATCACATCATCATCCAATGGTCAAGAGGGGGATTCAAAGGCCAAGAGGCACTGAGACCGACCCGGCATACAGGACAATCCAGATGCGGCCTTTCCGCCCTAATCCTTTCTTCGATAAGTCGGAGATAACCTCTATCAAATGCATGCAGGAGGACATATTCTCAGGGAAACGCCATCTGAACAAGGAAGAGGAAGACAGCCTTATCCGCAAAGTCAGGCAGCTTGACCGCAAAGGCGGATATAAACCGAAAAGCCATCTGCCCATGCCAAAAAATGAATTCACCACGGCAAGCAATAACATCATCGACATCTTATGCCAGAACCATATCGGCATCATCGTCTCGATCTCATCCAGGGTGATGAGGACGAAGAATTACCTCTCCAGCGAGCTCGGGGACAAAAGCCAGCTTCTCCTGGACCTGATACAGGTCGGAAGGTTGTCGCTTGAAGATTGCGTCCGGTGGAGATTCGACCTTTCGAAAGGATTCAGGCTGACTACCTACGCATCGCACCGCATCAGGCACGATGTCAAGAGATACATCGAAGACAACGGGACAGTCATTAGGAAGCCGGTGCATGTCCATGAGGCAGGGAGCAAGATTTCCCAGGCGATGGTGCGTTTCCAAGTCTCGAACGGAAGGCGCCCGACGATTGAAGAGCTTTCCCATGAGTGCGGGATGAAAGTGGGGAAACTCAGGAACGCCATGCAGGGCCGCACCAAATTTATTTCAAAATGCGAGAACGCGGATGGCGAAGAGGAGGATATCCTGACGCTGATTCCTTCCAAAACCAAAAGCCCCGAGAATGACACCGGCACATCCATAGATTATGATAAGGTGAATGCCGCTTTCGCCCATTTAAGGCCCGTCGAGGTGGAAGTGCTGAAATGGCGCTTTGGCCTTGAGAGAAGGCATGAGGCGACGCTCCAGGAGATTGCCGATAAATATAATCTCTCGCGCGAGCGCATCCGCCAGCTCGAGAGGAACGCATTGAGGAAACTCAGGGCCCGCCTTGAAACCGAATCCAGGACAAGGCTCCGAAAGGACAACATCGCAAAGGAGCGCGAAGCGGAAAAAGCTTTCTTGCCTCAGGTATTAGCGGCGATCGAAACCAAATCAGAGGTTATTTTGCTCAAGCCATTCATGCCGAGCTCCTTCATACCCAAAGATTTCGAGGAAAAAAAGGATTTGTACGCCGCGCTCATCAGGACCACGAGGTCGCTATCGATGCGGGAGAAACTCGTGCTGGAATATATGAATGGGTTGGATGGGTATGGGAAGATGCCCCCGGCCCAAATCGCCCGCACCCTCAAGATTTCGATGGGGAGCGTGCTCGCAATCGCAAAACGCTCGTTCGAGAAACTTGATGCCCTGATAAACCCGTCATCTTCCCCTGAATCCCAGACCAGTAATGGATAAGAACATCAGGACCAGAAGGCCCGGGATGCCACCGATAAGGCAAATCAGGATGCTCCAGATATTCACTTCTATCTTTATACCAAGCCAGGAAACGAGCTTCAGCGCCACAAGCGCTATGACCGTGTTGACCAATAGTGGCACTGGGCCCCATGCATGGTAGATGCCTATGAAAAGTATGGCAGCCAGGATGAGCAATACGACATTCAAAACGAATCCGAAGATACCCATATGGTTGGGTTCGTAAGCGAATATTAAAAACATTGGGCGGAGGACGCTGGGGCGTTCGTCGCTTAGCAAGCTGACGCAATACCACCATCTTTAAAATATTCTCTGGATATTCCCCAAACATGGCGGGGATGACGAATAAGATCGTGATTTATACGGGGGAATGGTGTCCTTGGTGCCAGGTGATGATAAAATTCCTCAAGAAGAACAAGATAAAATTCACCGTCAAGGACGTCGATAAGCCGAAATACGCGATAGAGGCGATGAAGAAAAGCGGCCAGTCAGGCATCCCGATAGCGGATATCGATGGCCAGATAGTAATCGGATTCGATGAGACGCGGCTGAGGCATGCGCTGAATCTGAAATAAGGCCCTGCAACAGTTCGCCGCTCAGATATATTCTTTTCATTCAGTAGTGCCCCTGCCTGAGCCTTTTCCTGTGGTGCGGGGCTTCTCCCGGCGCGCCTTCATGTTGGGGTCTTGTTTCATGCGCTCCCTCGTGATGTGTGGTTCCTTCACGCGCTCGGGTTTCGTGGTGTTGGGCCTCGTGCGGACCTTCATGAGAAGGCGGTCTTCGCTCGCCTACTGCTTGTCTTGGCGGGCCAGATCTCGGTGCGCCATACCTAGACGGGCCGCTTCTCGGCGGTCCCCTGCTAGCGTGGCCATAGCCCCGTCTCTCTTCCTGGTCAGCGCCATATTCGTTCGGGCCATACCGTGACGGCCTCGGAGGGCCCCTGCGATCATTATACGGCCTGTCGCGCCCATATGACGGCCTTTCGCTTCTCTGGGACTGCTCGTAGACGTTCCCGCCCCTCATCCATGCGAAATCAGGGTGCTCATGGCCCATCCTCTCATCGCGGCTCTCTTTCCTCCGCACGAAGTTGATGGCTTTACCTTCGGCTCCCATCCTTCCCGTGCGCCCGACCCTGTGAAGATGGATCTCATCGCTCTGCGCAGCATCATAGTTGATGATGAGGTCCAGGTTCTCGACATGCAAACCTCTTGCAGCGACATTCGTCGCGACAAGTATCTTGATGCGCCCGTGTTTGAAATCATCCATGACGCGGGTGCGCTTCGCTTGGCTCATATCGCCTTGCAGGAGGCCTGCCTTTATCCCCTTGTTCCAGAGCCTTTCCTGTATCTTGGCAGCACCTATCTTGGTCTCGCGGAATATCAATGTCTTGACATCAGGATGCTTACGAAGCGCTTCGACCAGCTTCGGGAATTTCTCCAGGTCTGTGGCCTCGATGAATTCTTCCGTGATAGAAGATACGACCGCCAGTTCCCCGATCTCTATCATTTTCGCATGAGGGACATATTTGGAGGCTATGGAAGTGATCCCTTCATCTACAGTAGCCGAGAAGAGCATCGTCAGCCTTTTCGGGGGAAGCTTGTCTAGGATCTCTGTCACTTCATCCCGGAACCCGAGGTCGAGCATCTGATCTGCTTCATCCAGGACCACAATATCGAAATCATGGATATCCACTGCTCCCCGCCGGTTCAGGTCGAGCAATCTGCCTGGCGTGGCGACAAGGATATCGTTCCCCCCGCTCAGCTCGTCCATCTGGACATTGATGCTGGCTCCGCCGTATGCGACGCAGACCTTGTAATTGTGCTGGCTTCCTATCTCGGCTATCTCTTTGCCGACCTGGACAGCCAGTTCGCGCGTCGGTGCCAGTATAAGCGCCCTTCTTGAGGACTTGGCATGCAGCCTCTCGAGGATTCCGATGCCGAAGGCGGCGGTCTTGCCGGTCCCGGTCTGGCTCCGGACGATGAGGTTATGCCCAGAAATCACGTCCGGGATGGCTTTCGACTGCACCTCGGTAGGTTCTAAATATCCCATCTTTTCAAGAGCCGAGACTGTTTTCTCGCTCAATTTCATTTCGTTGAATTTCATATTCATCCATGCCTTTCTTCGCAGTATTCGTCTGTTAAAGACAAGAATAGAGAATGCTTTTCTTTCTATTCCAAACTGGTTTTGTTGCGTTTTTATCTGTTCTTTATTGGGTCGATTGGGATATATTAATTATATGGTTTGCGCTTCCAATAGGGTCTTCATGCTCAAACAATCCAATGCGCCGAAAAAGATACAGAGCCGGATGGGCTCGATTCTAGCCGTCATCCCCCTCTCGCCCAACCAATGGACAGTCCTATCCCTTATCGCAGCTATCGTCGCGGCGATAATGATAGGTCTCGGGAATCTGGTCCCTGGGCTTGCTCTTTTCGCTCTTGCCGGAGCCCTCGACATGGTCGATGGAGCGGTCGCACGGGCGCGGGGCGAAGTGACGGACCTCGGCGGTTTCATCGACGGCGTAAGCGACCGTTTCGTAGAAGCCTTGTTCCTGTTCTCGTTCATGTTCTATCCTCTACCAACGATTTTCATCGACCCTAAAATCTGGCTCGCGTCCCTGATTTTCCTCGGAACCTGCATGCCATCGTTCATTCGGGCGTACGCTGACCACAAAAAAGTTATAACGCACGAGGAAGCGCTCGCTTTGGGCGGGTTCTTCGAGCGGAGCGAACGCATAATTCTGATTGTTCTGGGGCTTGTGTTCGGTCTTGTTTGGGGGATGCAGTTCTTCATCGCATACATCATCGCGGCTTCGGTCTTCTCGCTGGTGACGATTATACAGAGGCTGGCGGCGATAATGTATCCGAAGAGCCCCGGCATCCCGCCTAGCCGAACGTGAACGCGTAGACCTTCACGAGACCTTTGAAAACCAAAGTCAGCTCGCGCGTCGCGTATTTTTTGTCCTCGAAGACAGTATACATGTCAGAACGGCCTATCTTCACCTTGCCAATCTTCTTGCCGTCGATCACGATCTCTGCTTCTGCGCCCGCCGGTTTCTTCGCACTCACCGCGTTCTTAACGCTCTTTGCATCCTTCGCATCCGATGCCGCTTCAACAGGCTCCATCACGATATTCACCTGCCTTGCGTTGAACTTGTACGAGAGCAAGCCCGGGGTCTTCTCGAGCCTCAGGAACTCTTTCTCCTGGACCCATTGGCCATGAGGATAGATGGTGTTCAGCTCGTGCTCCCCCCTGGTCGATATATACGTTGCAATTGTCCTTGTCGCAGACCATCCCTGAACCCAGGCCCATGTTCCTCGAGAAACCAGCATATGTCTCGGGGCTCTGGTCGAAAATATAAGTCTTCGGAATCTCGTTCACCAATGGCTCTTCTATCCCGAGCGCTTCCTGTATCTCCCGCTCCGTCTGCTCGTAGCCGCCTTCCCCGAAATGGGTATAGACGACATATCCATCTTTATCGATAAGATATTTCGCGGGCCAATACTGGTTGCTGAACGCTTTCCATGTCTCCATATCGCTATCGACCGCGACGGGGTATTTCAGGCCGAGCCTCTTCACCGCCCCCTCCACTTTCTTAGGATCCCGTTCGAAATCGAACTCCGGTGAGTGCACGCCAACGATGACCAGGCCGTTCTTTGAATATTTGGCATGCCACCGCTTCAGGTAGGGAAGCGTCCTGAGGCAGTTGATGCACGTGTAGGTCCAGAAATCTACCAGGACGACCTTGCCGCGGAGGTCTTTCATCAGAATTGGCTTGCTGTTCGCCCACCCCGTTAGGCCAGTGAAATCAGGGGCACGCCATTTAGGTCCGATCATATGGGGAAGACCAAGGGAAACGATAAAACTATTTCTATCCGTAGATTTTGTCTGTAAACCCAGATATTTAATAAAAACATGGTATTTTGCACACTATTTCTGTAAAATGCTGTAAAATTTAACACAAATTTCATGAAAAGGTATTTATATAACCTAGTCTATAGTATCTACCAGGGGGGTGTTGAACATGGAACCGAGGGATACGGTTAACATGGTAGGTCGGGTTCGCGGGGTAATGGGGGAGCTCGGATCTAAGACGGAGATGGGAAATCAAGCGGAAGGGGGGGATGCTTCGACGATAAACGTCGAGGTTTTATCCGTAGGACGGATCTTCAAGGAGCTTGATTTCAGGAGCCTTTATCTATACATAAAAAGGCCGCCATTCTTCCAGTATTGCCCGATCTGATTGGGTATTTCGGGAGACATCCTCCTTATTTTTAATTTCTGTGCCATCTTATTGCATATTGATGATCCCCGAGTCTTATCTTGCTCCTATCCATGAGTACACAGACATGCCGTTCCGCCTCCTGTGCCAGGAGTACGGGGCCCAGGCGGTATGCCTTCCGCTCCTCAATACGAAAGCATTAATCAACAAACCGAAGAAATTGGGGCAGATGGTGGACATATCCGCGCTCGAAAGGAACGCAGGGGTCCAGCTGGTCGGAAGCGATCCCGTCCTGGTCGCCAAGACCGCGAGACTGGTCTTCGAAAGCTACCCGAGCACGGAATGGTTCAACCTGAATTGCGGCTGCCCCTCGAATAATACGGTCGGGACCGGCGGCGGGAGCGCGCTTATGCGCCAGCCACAGAGGATAGCGGACATAGTGGCGGAGATGAAGAGATCGGTCGATACACCGGTTAACGTGAAGATCCGCATCAAGGAAAGCTTCGAGGAAACCCTTCAGATGTGCAAGACCATCGAATCATCTGGCATCGATTCCCTGATAGTGCATGGCCGGACCGTGAAAGCAGGGTATTCCGGCAAGGCTGACTGGCAGATGATCAAGCGTTTGCACGAGGAAATCAGCATCCCCCTTATCGGGAACGGCGATATCTCCAACGACAGGGAGGGAAGGGAGCTTATAAAAAATGGTTTATGCGACTCGTTCATGATAGGGCGGGCTGCCATGAAGAACCCGGGTGTTTTCAGGAACGAGGAACCAGATGGCGTACGGGGACGCAGGAAGCTACTTGAGCGCTATATTGAACTCCACGAGAGGCATATCGGACCGCCTCATCCGGCTGATGTCAAGGTCAAGGGAGTTAATTTCGTGACCGGGGTGCCGGATAGCGCAGCTCTTCGGGATAAGATATGCAGGGCTAAGACAGTGGAAGAGATGGTGAACGTCTTGGCTGATAAAGAATGAGGGGATTCCCTTGGAAATTGGGGAAATAAATCAAAAAAATTAATGCGATTATCTAGGACTCAATTTTGGTTGATTCTAGAATCTCGGTTTCGGTTTGTAGCAGTTCCTGCAATACACAGGTCTTCCTTCCGTTGGTTTGAAAGGGACCTGGCAGGGCTGGCCACATTTAGAGCAGACCGCATCGTACATCGGCCTGTCTCCGCCTTCGTATGCCATTTTATTTTTCACCTTATTTTTTTTCGATCCTTTAGCCGTTTTTAAGGCGGCATGGATCCACTGCAGCGGTATGCCGAATCAGAACAAAACCATCTTCCTGATTAGAAACCATTCCGATAGAGCCGTTTCTGATAAACAGACCGCTGCTGTTGTAATTATGGCATTCCTTATATATAAAGGTATGGGTATGCTCCAGGGGGCGCCTTCTTCCGAAGTTCCGGCTCAGCCCACCATTTTCAGGAACGATAGGGCGGTCCTGAGGTGGGATAGAGGCATCCTCTGGCAGGGCTGGTCGAAGTGGCCATAGACGACGGGCCCGAACGCGAAAGAGGTCGAAAGCTGGCTGTAGACGAAAGCTTCGTCGTGGCCGTGGAAACGCCTCGAGGCGACCTTGCGGTGGCCGAAGCTTTTGATATAACCGCGCCCTATCCGCTGGGCCACCGGCTTCGAGAAACCGTCCAGGTAGCAGTGCATCGTGTCATTAACATCGAACATCTTGTCGTAGTCATCCGACCAATCGAGCTTCTCCTGGGGATGGAGGAGTTTCGGGTATGTCACATCTATCGCGACGCAGAGGTCGGGTTTCACCCCCCTTCTTCTAAGCTCCCGGACGACTTCGCGCGCGCTCCGGGCGAACCTTCTGGGATTGTTTTTTTCAATCTCTTCGGATGCGGTGAATACGTAAATCGCCCTGCCTTTCTTCGGGCCGGCCTGGGCAAGGAGCAGATTGATGTAACAGCCCACCGCGTTATCGAGGACGCCTTTCAATTGGACGCGGTTCCCCCTTTTTCCGGACTTGATTGAGACTTGGCGGACACGCGGATCCACATCCAGGTGCGAAGAGAACAGGATTGTTTTCTTCCCTTCGCCTTTCTCGACCCAGATGTTTCCGTAAAGGTCTACCGCGGGGTGGCATCCTCTCCTGCGCAGCTCTGAAAGCAGATAGGCGTGCCTGGGGCCCTTTCGCGTATCGCCATTGAACGGCAACCTGGCTAGACCTTTGATACCACCCACCATAGGGTAGGACATGGAAGGGGATTGGAATAAAAAGCTATTTGTTTGCCATTAATATACATTTTTTAACATATATATCAATTGGAAACGGTTTTTTTTAGAAAAAAACCGCATGAATCTAGCAAAACTAAATAAATATTATCCGCGAATTAGTTGCATGAACAATAATGGCAATAAGATAAAATTGAAATTCCTTTTCGTTTCCATCGACGCCCTCATCGGGGATCTCGCGTGGGAGATCAAGAAAGAGGGCCACGAATGCAAGTATTACATCATAGACGAGGAACAGAAGGATGTGTGCGACGGGTTTCTGGACAAGGTGGATGACTGGAAATCCCAGATAGACTGGGCAGATATAATCGTTTTCGATGATTTCGGTTTCGGCGAGGATGCGGAGAAGCTTCGTAAAGCCGGGAAACCGGTCATAGGCGGAAGCGTGTATACGGACCGGCTCGAGATGGACCGCGAATTCGGCCAGACCGAACTGAAAGACGTAGACATAACGATAATCCCAAGATGGAACTTCACGGATTTCGACGAAGCGATAGCATTCATCAAGAAGAACCCGGACCGCTACGTGATAAAACCGAGCGGCCTTGCCCAGAACGAGAAGGAGCTCCTGTTCGTCGGCCAGGAGGAAGACGGCCGCGACATCACGGAGATGCTCGAGCGTTACAAGAAGAACTGGGGCAAGCAGATAAAGGAATTCCAGATGCAGAAATTCATCTCCGGGGTCGAGGTCGCTGTCGGCGCGTTCTTCAACGGCGAGGATTTCATAATGCCCCTGAACGTCAATTTCGAGCACAAGAAGATGTTCCCGGGCGACCTCGGGCCGAGCACCGGCGAGATGGGGACGAGCATGTTCTTCACGAACAGGAGCCCTATCTTCGATGAGACGCTCCTCAAGATGAAGGACAAGCTCGCGGCATCCGGATATGTCGGCTATATCGACATCAACTGCATAGTGAACTCGCGGGGGATATATCCGCTCGAATTCACGAGCCGCTTCGGCTATCCGCACATCAGCATAGCGATGGAAGGCGTGTTGAGCGAGTGGGGGACTTTCCTCTACGGGATAGCGAAAAAGGAGAAGCCGGAACTCAGGACGAAACGCGCTTTCCAGGTGGGGGTCGTCGTAGCGGTTCCGCCGTTTCCCTTCCACGACCCTGAAGCATTCAAACGTTACTCGGAAGACGCTTCTATCATTTTCAAGAAGCCGAATTACGAAGGAATCCATCTGGGTGATGTGAAGCTGGTAGAGAACGACTGGCGCCTTGCAGGGAACAGCGGATATGCCCTTGTAGTGACAGCATCCGGCACCACGATGGAAGAAGCAAGGAAAACCGTCTATAACCGGATAAAGAACATCATAATCCCGAACCTGTTCTACCGGACTGATATCGGCTCCAGATGGGCAGAGGATTCGGACAGGCTCACGATGTGGAGCTATCTTTGATAGATATGATGCCGCATCAGGATTTTTTCCGCTGTCTAGTTGTAGAAATGATTAAATAATGAATTTGATAACATCAGCCCATGGCTTCTGATAAACCTATAAAGCCGATAACCGGGTTCTACGCCGCCCAGGCAATGCATAATTGGTTCGAGGACTGCGCTTTCGAGGATTTTCTTGTCACCGCCTTCCCAAAAGCCGATGGAAGCGGATGCAAACTGAGATTGGCTTATTCCTCCGGCGCTGCAATGGACATGGAAGAGACGCCTGTCCTATTCCAGGCCCAGGCCGGCAGTTTCGACCGCATGCCGGCGGAAAAAAAGGAAAGGCTTCTGAGGGCCACCAAGGTGCTCGGCTATCTCGATAACAAAGGGGTCATCGATGTCAATGACATGTTCTTCGACATCGGAGGCCTGCCGGGACTTTTCAACAAGAGCGGCCCTATAACCGCAGTACTCATCCATAAGGGGATATATGACGACGTCCATAGCTACATTATTGGGGAGACAAAGTATCTGCAGGATATCGATCTGAAGGATGCCGACAGGCAGCCCCGGCAGGCATCTGCCGGCAAGGGAAAGAAATCCCAAGCCGAAGCCGCCAAGATGGCCTACGAAACGGTCAAGCTCGACTCGCTTCCGAAACTCGAAACGCTCGAGCAGAGCCGCGACTTCATCCAGAGTATCGATAAGAAGGCGCGGGAGATGATAATCGGGCAGGATAGCGCCATCCATAGCCTTCTGATCCGTATCGAATCCTATGTGAGGAACGAAGAGAACACCAAGCCTGTGCTCCTTTGCGGTCCGACCGGATGCGGAAAGACATACTCCTTGAAGACCCTTGCTGAGCTGAGCGGGTTGCCGTTTGTGCGCATAGTCATTCCGGACCTCTCACCCGCCACTTACCGGGGAGCCAACATCCAGGATGTCTTCTATAGCGAGATAAGCGGGGTCATGGCAAAATATGACGGCTATCCTGAAAGGCTGCTGATACAGGTGGATGAGTTCGACAAGATAGTAAGACGCGGCGAAGAATTATCCCCGCAGCTCCAGAACGAGTTCCTGAAGCTCCTCGAGCCGGATCCCAAGGCTTTATCCCGAAATAAGAATAACGATGGCGTCACGAGCATGCCTATCAGAGGGCTGGTGATGCTCTCCGGCGCCTTCTCGTTCATGGATTACGATTTTTCTGCAGGGATGGACTGCAGGCTCCTGAAAAAGGCGGGCTTCATCGACGAGCTCAACGGCAGGATAGACGCCATCGTCACCTTGAAGAGGCTGGAGATGAAGGATTTCATAGCCATGCTGAATGCCGATCCCCCGCTGCCCACCATCGCAAGGGAGCTGAGCGAGATAAAATCCCTCTGCGGCATGGATGTGAGATTCGAAGATGAAACAATAGAGCTGATGGCAAAAACGGCCGAGGAGAGCGGCATGGGGGCCAGGCACTTGGATTCCACGATCAGGGCGATCTTCGACAAGCTGAAGCACCGCATGCTGTTCGATGATTTCAGGAAAGAATGCGATAAGAAGAAAGACCTTCGGGATGTGACGATGAGCGGCGAGCTGATTACGAGCGTAACGATAACGCCTAAATTCATCCCGCAGAAACCGAAGAAGCCTGAGAAGAAAGGCATAGGGTTCTTCAGGATCTGACATCCGCGCCCCTGGCCAAAGCTTTTTTTATATCCGTCCCTTTCTCCTCAACGCGGGAGCAAGGCGAACAATAAGGGAAATATCGGGATAAAAAACACGAAGAGATACCGGAATATCAAATCATTTCTCATGATGGAGCTGGAGCATCGTCTTAATCTGGTCTTTCTTGGTATCAGCGCAATTCTTGCAGAACGCGTATGTGAAACCGCTCATCCCGATGCCGAAGTACTTGTCCGTATCATCAGCCAGATCTTTGCTGCAGATTGTGCAGGCTTTGTTGCCTTCGAACATTCTATCACCTTTCATAGATGCATTCGCACGGATATAATAAAAACACTGCGGAAACCCTCCACTGCCTTCGAGTGAGGAAACGAAATCGTTGTCAACGCTTCTCCATCCTGAACAGCCTGCCGGTGTTCTTGGACATATCGACGACGAAGTCCTGCCCTCCGGTTTCGTAGAATAAGAGTTTCGATTTAGAGCCTTTGATCAACCCGTCGATGCGATACGCGATCTTGGGCGAGACGGGGGCATAGAACGAATTCGAGACGATTTTCGCATCGCAAACGAGCGCTTCCGATGTTTTTGACGTTATCGGATCGCCTGCTGCTTTTTGGATTATCTCTTGGATCAATGCTTCGAGCCGGGATGAGTCGGTGGCCTTGCCTAAAAGCGCCAGCTTGGTGGAATTGCGGACGGCATTGCAGAGATTGAAATCCCTTTGGAGCGCCATCTCGGCGCAATAAGCCTTCCTCGCATCATCGAAACGCATCAACTCCACCCAGAAATCGGCCCCCTGCTCCATCGTCCTCTGCGCCACCCTTTGCCTCCTCGTCACCCCGCATTTCACTATCTCGTTCCCGAACTGGGCGAGATAGACGCTGAATTCCTGATGGACATATTCATCCTCAAGGTCTTCATAGCCGGTGAAATCCAGGCAGGTATAGACATGGGAGATGTCTCTTTTGCGGCAATGATAGCATTGCTGATAGCCGGAAAAGTTTTCAGGGCATCGCTGCCAACCCGTGTCATCATTGAAACCGATGCAATGCCTCGAGACGGAAAAACGGATGGATAATTCGCCGACGAGTGCCGAATCGGATATCTTATCGTCCCCTTCGCGGTAGATGATTATCGGTTCAGGCGCTGAAAAGAACGACACCAGCTGCGGCAGGGATCCCATCGACTGGAATCTCTTTTATGCTATATTTAAGGAAAATCAGAGCGGATTTCCGCGACCAGATAACATTCCCTGTCCATCATCATTCATTCTCGTTCTTCCCGTGATTCAGAAATCGAATCCAGTATCCCGTTGATCTTCCTGGTTTTCGCCCTCAGTGCATAATAACTGACGGTTTCCCCGCCGGGAATCTCCCCGCCCGTGTCGCTGACAAGCGTGAAAGACTTGCCCTCGCCGCGTATCCTTCCCTGCCTCTGCTCATAGCTTTTCACCATATCAGGGACGCAATAGTTCACTACGACCTTCACCATAGGGAGATGGAGACCCTCTTCGGCCGCGCTTGTTGCGACGAGGATCCTGTATTTCCCTGATTCGAAATCATCCCGTATCCTATCCTGCTCGCGCGATGCCATGCCCTTCTTCCCGACATATGCGCGGGCGAGTTTCTTTCCATCGAATATCTCGTCGTTGATAATGGCCGTCAGCTTTCTCGCAAGCGCATGCGTCTCGACAAAAACGATGGCCTGCTTGTCAGTGCCGGATAAGAGCCGTATCAGGAAATCAGTTTTCGGGTGGTCCTGCAACCCTGAGCACATGTTTTTGCATTTGCCGAACAACGGGTCATTGACAATCGCCTCTGATGCCAGGACCGGAATTTTCCGCTCGGCCTCCTTCTGCAGGGTTGAAGCGAAGTTCATGAAATCCTCAGTCCCGCACCGTTCGAGATAGAAGAACGCGCGGCGCAGCTTCACGATGGATGCGTGGATCGAGCTTGCCCTGTATGCGGCTTCGAGCTCGGGATTTTTATAATAATTGATGGACCTTTCTTCCTCGATCTTCTCGGCAATGGCAAGTTTCAGGGCCCCCATATCCCTGAACCTCGGGAATGGATGGTTTTTCTCGAGCATCTGTTCCAGCGGGTCCTTGTCATAGTCGATTTCGGCTTCATTCATCTCATTCGTCAGTTCGCGGATTTTTTTTCTGGACATCTGCGCGAGCAACTTCAGGGCTTCGACCCGGTCATCCTCAAGCCTGATGAATTTCGGCGAAACAACAGGCTTGACAAAATACCTGCTTATCTTCTTTCCATCCCCTACGAGGAGGGCTCTGGTCTGGAACAGGTCCAGAAGGCGCTCGAGCGCCTCAACGTTTTCGGCAGGCGATGCTGAAAGGCCTACGCACCGGACAGGCTTTGCATACCCCATGCATGCCCTGGCGACGATCGCATAGGCGTCCTGTTTCACGGCATGATGCACCTCGTCGAAGATCGCGAGGCTCACTTTCGAGAGGTCAAGAACCTTGGTCCGGATATCATTTGCGATAGTCTCAGGAGTCCCGATTATGAGGTCCGCTCCGTCATAGAATGCGGAGGGATTCCTCTTCCTGTTCAGGGATTCTCCTGTCGCAACCGCGATCCGTACATGCTCCGGGTTGAGGCCGATCCCGGGTTTCCTGAATTCATTTTCATGCTGGGCGCCCAGGTTGATCTTGTCCGCGAGCAACAGCACCTTTCCCCTTTGGATAGCTTCTGCCGTGAGATAAATCTCGATCTCGGTCTTCCCGGTCCCGGTCGGAAGCTTGACCAAAGCATTTCCATTCTCAAGGGCGAAAAGGATTGCATCAGCCTGGAAATCGCGGAGCTCGTATATTCTAGGGGTTGAGAGGCGGGAGAAATCGAACGGAGATAAACGGGAATCTGGGGATTGCTCGGATTGCGGGATTTGTTCGAGTTGTAGGGGCGTGGGGGGTTCGGCACGTTGGTTGGGTTCTGGATACTGATCCACCTGCGCGGGATTCTTCAGTATTTTCGCTTTTGGGACAAAGGGCGGGAACTCGCTTCCTATGCCGTCTTTTTTCGTCGCTGTATACGAAGGGTATGGCTCTTCTTCTTCGGGCCGGGCTGATATGAAGCTTATCTTGGCTGGTGCTGAAGGCGGAACCGTGAAAAGATCGAGCTGTGCGAGGTTATGGGCCATCTGATTAGCGGGTCTGCGCTGGCAGCGCCTGTTCGAATCCCTCATACCCGCCTCCTTTCCATGGATGAGCTTAAAAAATAGTATTTTTGGACAGATTTTACCACAATGCCGGATTCCAGGACAGCCTCAGCGCGCCTTGCAGATTCAGAATCCGGATCCCCCTGGCTTAACGCTTTAAAGCATTCCAGTCCCATTCCCTCCATGAAGAAATCGCAGGGCCAGCAGAAGAGGCCATCGGCCGTCCAGGATGACCCTCCGGCCGCTCCTATGATACGCACGGATAAGATAACGAAAAAATATAACGGCTCAGTGACTGCGGTCGACAACCTCGACCTTGAGATAACAGAGGGCGAGGTTTTCGGCCTGCTGGGCCCGAACGGCGCGGGCAAGACCACGCTCATCAGCATGCTGTGCACTTTGATACATCCGACTTCCGGGAACGCGACCGTCGCCGGCATCGATGTCCGCAAGAACCCATCGGGCGTGCGCAAGAATATAGGGATTGTATTTCAGGAGCCGAGCGTGGACGACCTGCTCACAGGGCGCGAGAACCTCGAGCTCCACGGCCTCCTCTACAAGATGGAGGGCAAAGACAGGAAAGCCAGGATAACGGAGATGCTCGAACTCGTCGGACTGACAGACCGTGCCGACGACCTTGTCCGGACATATTCCGGCGGAATGCGCAGGAGGCTCGAGATAGCCAGAGGTTTGATGCACAGGCCGAAGATACTTTTCCTTGATGAACCGACGCTCGGGCTGGATCCGGCAACGAGGGAGCATATCTGGGATTATATCCGCAAGCTATCCAAGCAGCACAACACGACCATGGTCCTGACCACCCACTATATGGAAGAAGCGGACGAGCTCTGCACCAGGATAGGGATAATCGACAAGGGGAAGCTCGTTATCCTCGGGACAGCCGAGCAGCTCAAGTCCAAGGTAGGTCAGGATATCGTATGCCTCACCGGCGAACTCGATGTCGCGATACTGAAGAAGTTCGATTTCGTGAAGAAGGTGAAACAGGAGGATGACGGTTCCTACGAACTGACAATCAACAATGCGGCAAAGAATCTTCAGACGCTCCTGAACGCGTGCGGAGCGCTCGAATCGGTCCAGGTCAGGGAAGTCACGCTCAACGACGTTTTCCTGTTTTTCACAGGCAAGATGATAAACGAGGAGGAGGAAGGCGAGGGGTCCTGGCAGGATCGGGTCATGGAATGGGGTGCTAAACGTGATTGAGTTCGATGCGATCTATGCCATCTGGCTGAGGGAGACGCTCGTATATCTTCGTGAGAAGGAGCGTATTATTTCATCGTTCATATCCCCGCTCCTATGGCTGTTCGTTTTCAGCATCGGGATGGGGAGTAGTTTCACCTCCACCACCGGGGACTACCAGACATTCGTGTTTCCCGGGATCGTGGTCATGACCATGCTATTCACAGCCGTATTCTACGGGTTGTATATAATCTGGGACAGGAAACTCGATTTCCTCAAAGAGGTTCTTGTGGCGCCGGCATCCAGGGCGAGCATATTCGTGGGGAAATCCCTTGGCGGGGTCACGAATACGATGGTTCAGGCAGTAGTCCTTCTCGTTGTCGGTGCGATTTTCATCCTTCCGATAAGCATTTTGCAGATAATCTACCTGATCCCGCTTCTTTTGCTAATCGCTTTCGCCATGGCCAATATGGGCCTGATAATAGGGGCCAATCTCAGGAGCGAAGAAGGTTTCGGACTCGCCTTCAATATAATCATCTGGCCCCTGTTCTTTTTCAGCGGTGCGTTGTTCTCGGTAGAGAATCTGCCCCCTATCCTGAAGACGCTTTCCCTTATCGACCCTATCACGTACGCTGTTGATGCGATAAGGATAATCCTTCTCGGGACAGGAGCATTCCCGATGCTGTATGATATCGCGATACTCGGGATTTTCGCGATAATCACCTCCATTCTCGGCCTGATATCGTTCGGGAATCTCCAGCAGGCGAAATGAAGTGATACCCCGGGAGCTGGAAGAGCGGTGATATTTATTTAATACTTCACCGCCATATCCCGTCCATGGCTGATTCTGAATCGTTGACTTGCTGTTTTAGTCTGCTGATAATCGGGGTGCCCATCCTTCTGGCTATGTCGGTGAAGGTGATCTACGACTTCCAGAGGGGGCTGGTGCTGAGCTTGGGGAAATTCTCCGGGATGCGCAACAGCGGCCTTCAGATAATCATACCGTTCTACCAGGAGATGAGGATGGTGGATCTGAGGATACAGACCATAGACATCCCGAAGCAGGAGGTGCTCTCCAAGGACAACGTGAGCGCGTTCATCAACGCCGTAGTCTATTTCAAGATAATAAACCCGGAATCGGCCATCTTCAATGTGCAGGATTACCGGGCTGCGGTGTTCCAGCACAGCCAGACTGCGATAAGGGACGTCGTCGGGAGCAGGACCCTGGACCAGCTGCTCACGGACAGGAAATCCATAGCTGATTCGATTTCTAACGCAGTGGATAAGGACGCCAAGGAATGGGGTGTCGATATCGTGGGCATCAAGATACAGGATATCAGCCTTCCAGACACCATGAAGAAGGCGATGGCCCGCCAAGCGCAGGCCGAGCGTGAGAAGCGCGCATCCATCATCATATCCGAGGGGGAGAGCATGGCCGCGGACAAGCTCGCTGCGGCTGCGAAAATCCTGAGCGAATCGCCGGGGGCATTGCACCTGAGGACATTGCAGATGATATCGAGCGTCTCGGCAGACAAGACGAACATCATGAATTTCGTGCTCCCGATAGAAGGCGTGCAGATACCGGAAAGGACGGACAAGGCGGATATCAAGCCTAAAAAAGAGAAGGGAGCCGGGGCGTGATTGCTATGGTTTTCACCATCATCAACCAATACGAGAAAGGCGTTCGTTTCATCTGGGGCAAATACGAGAGCGTAGTGGGTCCTGGTTTCGTCTGGAACATCCCGATGTTCCACAGCATCAGGATGCTGGATATGCGGGTCAAGACCATACCTATCCAGCCCCAGGAAGCGATGACCAAGGACAATGTGCCTGTCAAGATAGCTGCCGTGGTCTATTACAAGATAGTCGACCCGCTGAAGGTGGTCATGTCTGTTTATGATTACAATTTCGCGATCGCCCAATACGCTCAGACGGCTGTCCGGGACGTCATCGGCAACAACGAGCTGGATTTCGTTCTGGCTGACCGAGACAAGATAGCCCTCGAGATAGAGAAGCTTGTGGATGAGGAGACGAAGGAATGGGGTGTCGATGTCTCCGCGATTAAACTGCAGGACATCGAACTGCCCGAGGATATGAAGCGCTCGATGGCGAAACAAGCGGAAGCAGAGCGTGAGAAGCGGGCCACGATAATACTCAGCGAAGCTGAATTCATGTCAGCCAACAACTATGCGGATGCGGCGAGGAAGCTTTCCCAGATACATGGCGCTTTGCACTTGAGGACGCTTCAGACGCTCGCCACAAATGTTTCAGCTGAGGATTCACCCACGCACCTTTGGCTGCTCCCGACACAGATAATGAGGTTCTTCGAACGGTTCGGCGGGAAATGATTGCAGGGAGGAATCGCGGGGCCGAATCTCCGGCCGGGCGGCTCCGGAAGATGCATTTCAACTTTCTGTGATGCTTGCATCGGAGTTTTATAACCTCTGCATTTATAGTAGTATGAAATAACGGTGTTTTTGATGAAAGGAAAAGTTAAGATGTTTAACTCCGCACGGAGTTTTGGTTTTATCACGGGCGACGACGGCAAGGATGTGTATGTGCACACCTCGGCAATCGAAGGCGGCGCAGTGCTCGCAGCCGGTGATGCCGTGGAATACGAAGTCGAATCAAGCGAACGCGGTATGCGTGCCAAGAACGTGAAAAAACTCTGAAGGCGTTAGCGAATTCATAGGATGACGCTCCTAACATTCATTAGCCCTAGCCTCTGGCATGAAAACAAGTGAAATACGGTGCAGGGGAAGCAGAGCTAGGGGTAATCTAAGGTCTGATGGCATCTCGTCAATCCCCTGAGTTTTTTATAAACTCAGGCCTGGGAGGGATAAACGATTGCCTGAATTTTTTTCAAGGAAAGAGATTAGGCTTGCTTTGCTAATTTTTTGAATAATCCTGCTGGGTAGAAATACCCAAAGTATAAAATAGGATTACGTTATAATAAGTTCATGCAAGTGGTGAGCAGTAACAGGAAAACCAAAATATACGAGGATCTTGCGCATCTCTTCCCTTTATGGCGGGAAGCGTGCTTAGAAGAAAAAGGCAGAGATTTGAAAGAAACAGGATTCATCACACAAGTATTCCAAGCTGCACCAAGAACGATCAGTTCAGTTATTGATTTGGGTGGTGGTGTTGGTACGCACTCAAAGGGATTAGTAAAGGGGGGATATGCGGTAACCCTATTCGATCAGTCCCAGAACGCAATTGCCATAGCAAAACAAGATAATCCTGGACTCGTGACAGTAACGGGTTCTTTTGAAACAATAAGCTTGAATTCGCAGTTTGATGCGGCGATATGCATGTGGTCGACACTGACATATGCTCTAGATGAGGAGGGTCGCAAAAACTTTTATCAATGGATTAAGGAAAATACCGGAGAGGTCGTCATTCTTGATCAAGCTAATTTTCATACTTATCCGAGACTATTTCATAAGGTATACGAAGCAGAAAATGAGGAATACGCCATTAGGGTAATAAGAGACTGGGTTCTTGACCCAGATAATTGTAAGCATACGAAATTTGTTTATGAACTTTTTAACAAGCGGACTAAGAAGACAGAAATTATTGAAGATGAAGAAACACAGCAATATCTTACTATAGATCGTCTTAAACACTATTTAGGCAAAGAATGGGATTTGACATATTTACTTGGTGATTATGATCTGGCAAAACAATATGAAGTCAAAGATTCGTCTAGATTGATAACGGTCTTCACAAAGTAGTTACCGCATCTTTTTCAACCGGCCCAGTAGGGGTAAGACTATAACAAAAAACTATATGCAGGGGAAGGGTCGGCAGACCCTCTCTGTGAGCTGATTGGCCTGAATTAGGCACTATAGTGTCCAATTGAGCACTGACCAATAAATAGTCCTTCCACCGGAGAGGATAGCATGGGAAAGAGTGGAAGGTTGGAGTTGTACGACTACCCGCGCAGGCTCGAGCTTTGTCTGGAGCATTTGCGGAAGGAGAAGGGAATAGGTGAAGAAAATATCCGGGAGATAGAGACCTTCTCGAAAATCAGGTTGGCGAAGGGTTCGGGTTATGGCAGGGTAGCCAAAGTCGTCTATTGCATCCGGTTTCTTGCGAGATGGCTGGGAAAACCTTTCAGGGAAGCAACGAAAGACGACCTTATCGCCCTTGTTGGTGAGCTGGAGACGAAAAATTATGCCGAATATACGAAGTATGACTTCAAAATCGTCTTGAAGATGTTCTATAAATGGCTTAAGGGAAACGACGAGATTTTCCCGCCGGAAATAAGCTGGCTGAAGCCAAGGCTCAAGAACGAGGCCCATAAGCTACCCGAGGAATTGCTGACAGAAGACGACGTTTTGAAGATAGCCAGCGCCGCCAATACGATACGCGATAAGGCCTTCATAATGGCGTTATATGAGTCCGGCTGCCGTATCGGTGAGATTCTAAGCCTTAGGCTAAAGAACGTCCAATTTGACCAATACGGGGCGATTCTAAGGGTTACTGGCAAGACCAGCGATAGGAGGGTTAGAATTGTTAGCGCTGCGCCGGTTCTGGCGGCCTGGCTCGATATCCACCCGGGAAGGAACGAGCCAGAGGCCGCCTTATGGCCTCAGACGGCTACAAACTATTCTGACCCTAACAAATACCTCCGTCATTCCTCGGTTCAGGTTCTGATTAAGCGGCTGGCTAAGAAGGCGGGGATAAAGAAACGAATCCACGCCCATCTTTTCCGGCATAGCAGGGCTACTATTCTGGCGAATAAACTCACAGAGTCCCAGATGAAGGAGTTTTTCGGATGGACCCAAGGCTCCGACATGGCGGCCACCTACGTTCATTTATCGGGCCGGGATGTGGATTCTGCGCTTTTGCAGACGTATGCGCTCAAGGAACGGCCTGAAGAAAAGGCCGCTAAAATCAACATCAAGGCATGCCCCAGATGCAAAGAGAAGAATTCGGTCGCCCAATCGTTTTGCGGTCGTTGCGGCAATCCGCTTGATGAAAGGCAGCTCATTGAAGACCCGAACAAGAAGCCGAACGAGCTGATGAACGCCCTTGTGGAAAACCCCGAAGTCCGGGATTATCTGGTCAAGAAAATCATCGAGTTAGGGCTTGAGAAAAAGCTAGAGGCGATTTGATGGATTACAAAGAGATTTTGCAGGAAATCTATAACCGGATTTTCATCCGCGATCCTATGCGGATTGAGAAGGCGAAACTACTGCTTGAGTTCGAGGAGAACTACCGGAAAAGGCAGGAGCTTATTGAGAAGCTCGAAGCTGATGCCGGACGGCTGGAGAGCTTTGCTCGCTCAATCCGAAGCTCGGTTAGCGGCTGCGGCTTTGAGAAACGGGAGGAAGAGCGCGGAGCAGCGTATTACTTCACGAAATTCGACGCCATGAAGATGGACGACTACCAGACAATAAGGAAAAACGCCGTAGAATCCGAACTTTTGGGCTTCAAGGTATTCGTGCTGCGGCAGAAACTGAAGCTGCTCGGCGTGGATTCCAGTATAGGGGATTGGGAGGTCGGTATCATTGAATAAGCGGTTTCAGATATGGCTGGAGCATCACATTGATGGCATTGTCTCAAATTACGAGAGAAACAAGCAGAAGATAGCTAAAGCCATAGAAGAAGCGAAGGCTCGGAAGGATGACGGCCTGATTCTCGTTCTCAGCACCGAACAGTTGAGGATTGAGGAGGAACAAAGAGAACAAATCAGGGAAGAGCGCGCAAGGCTCGATAAATTTCTTGAGCTTCTTCGTGATAGCAGCAAGAAGCCAACGGATGCTGAAAAAGAAGCGTTTGACGTTAGTACGAATTTCTATCTGAAAATACAGCAAGCGGAGGAAAAAGAACGGCGCATGATAGAGGCTCATAAACGACAAGTTGA
>CAILMU010000042.1 GCA_903835325.1 uncultured Microcaldota archaeon
ACTACTGGACAGTGCAGTTCTCTTCCCATGAGCGTATGCATTTCTGTTTCGCATCGCACCATGAGTAGCCGGCAGACGGGATGCAACCATGCGCATCCCTATCGCTTCCTGGCATCTGGTTGCAGATTACCTCCTGTTCCACGCAATTATTGCCAAGGAGCAGGAGCTTGCACTGGTCGCTCATCGAATCAGGGCCCACGACCGGGCATTGCGTGACGAGTTGATTGTCCTTGTAGAACTTCGATCCGCCCCCTATCAGCGAGCTGACGACGCGGATGTATTCACCGCAGATGAAGACATTTGCTACGTTCTCCGCTCCGCAGTAGGTGCGGGCGGCAGCCACCAAAGACTGGTTAGCTGTCTGGTTCTGCTGGTTGGATGAAGTGCAGTTCTCCTCCCACGGGCGTATGCATTTCTGTAATACTTCGCACCAGGTGTAACCTGCCGAAGCTTTGCAACCGTGGATATCGGAGTCGTTACCTACCAATATGGGCGCTGTGCAGTTCTCCTCGAAAGAGCGTATGCATTTCTGCGACGCTTCGCACCAGGTGTAACCTGCCGAAGCTTTGCAACCGTGGATATCGGAGTCGTTACCTACCAATATGGGCGCCGTACAATTCTCTTCCCAAGGCCTGATGCACTTCTGTTTGGCATCGCACCAGGTGTAACCTGCCGAAGGGATGCACCCGTGCGCATCAGTGTCGTTCCCGACCAGATGGATGGGTTGCTGCGGTTCTATGCAGCCGAAGAGCACGAGCAATGAGGCAAAAACCAATATTCCGACAAGAATTTTCATGTTATCACCTGAAAAGATTCAGGATTGATATTTATAAAATAGAGGATATTGTCCGCCCGGAATCGAAAAATAGAGAACCGAGCGTCCGGAAATCGTATGGATTGTCAAGGATTGATCGAAATCACCGCCTGCCCTTCCCCAAGAAGCAGGGATGTCGTGCCTTGGATTGATTCGTTGGCGAATTTCAGGCTCCCCCGGACGAATTCGAAGGCATTTATGAATAGCTTGACTGGGCCTCTCGGATATATGCGATAATCCATTTCTATGAGGCTCGCGATGGAAGACACATGATTTGATCCCTCAGGCACTACGACCGCGTTTGTCACGCTCCGCGCCTGCTTCTCGCCATCAATGATGCCGAGGCATGCGAATTTTATGATATTTATGCGCCTGGCCGCGGCTTCGGCCGCTTTGACCAGTATATCTTGGGCAGGCTTATCCTCTAAACCTGGGATGGCGTCCTCTATCTCTTCAAGGCGCTCGCGGTAATCGGCTATTGCTGATAACATCGCGCAATGGATGCCACGGGCGCGATGCTCGAGTGGCCTTTCCAATAGCCCGTCCTCTAGATATGGCGCAAGACGTCCGACCACGACGCCATTCCTCAGGGACCGCACATTGATTATCTGATCCTTATCCTCGACCCATCCGTCGCCTGCCATCCCGTTTATCGGCACCGGGATGACTATCCGGGGGCCTCTTGAAGAGAACGGGACAGGGTGGGATGATGCGTCATCGAACCGCGCTTTTCCGAATGCCGACTCTATGAATATCTCACTCGGCATCATTTCCGAGAATCTCTTGAAGAGGTGCGATAATGAGCCTTCATTCTCCTTCTTCCATGCAGGATACTTTGATTCCGGACCGTGGCGATTGAACTCCACTATCCCCCCATTCATCGTATTGAATATGGGCAGATATGGTTTAAAATGTGCTATTTTATATTAAAATGCGGAAACATGGGTTTCTATTCCTGTTTTCGGGATATATATCGTAAAAACGCTTCGAGACCGCCCTTCGGGTTTTTGTTCCATTCGTCCGCGATTATACTATAAAATCCGAGCTCGTTCTCATATCTGGTAAGATCGGTTAGATACGCCTTTTTCCCGGCATCATCCGGCGACCATCGGGCCGGGCATGCGCGCGATTTCATGTCGCATAAGCTGTTTTCGTGCTTGCGGAACGGATATGACCGGCATAGGAATGGACGGGAACCGTAAATCGAGCATCCTTTATTTTTGCTCTCGCATCCATCTGATTTATCGCTCTCAGAATAGAAAAAACAAACCCGCGCGTCCGATTTCTCTTTCCATTTCAAGACGATAAGCGAACGTTCGCCATTGATCAAAATCGACGGCTCCTTGCGCTCCCGATTCGGGGGTTCGGGGATGGATGCGGCGAAACTTGACGGCTCCCGGCCTGTATCCTCTGCAATCCGCACGATATCCGAAGGCGTTATGCATACTCCGAAACTCGTGCAGCAACGGCCGCAACGGAGACAGGATGAATCACTCATATCGATATCATTCTCCACACTAAACCATATAAAAAGCGCTCGCTGGATAAGGAAATCCATGGATGAACAGGGATTCCGGGACTGGCTGTCGTCGTACATCGATTATGATGAAGCGATGGCGGCATTCCATGACCAGAAGAGGTTCTTCAGGGTCAACACCATCAAGATAGATGTCCCGGCATTCAAGAAAATGACGAGCATCGCTTGCGAATCCTCGCCGTATTATAGCGCTGCTTTCGAGATCAAAGAGCCGCCGTCTTACCAGATAGGCAAGACCTGGGAGTATGTCCTCGGGTTGATTTATCCCCAGAGCCTGCCGTCCATCCTGGATTCGCTGGTGCTCTTCCCAGGCCCGCAGGACAATGTCCTCGATGTGGCGGCCGCCCCCGGTTCGAAGTTCTCGCACATGGCCATGCTGATGCAGAACAAGGGCGTGCTGACCGGGAACGATGTGAAGGGCCAGAAGATATCCGCTTTGTATTCGACAATCAACCGGATGAATATCCTGAACAGCATCGTGACGATGCGCGACGGGAGCGATTTGAACTGGAGATCCCGATTCGACAAGATACTTCTCGATGCGCCATGCACGGCCCTCGGGAGCGGAGAGGGCGCGTCAGCGCGCTGGGATCCGACGCACTCTTACCGCATCTCGACCCTGCAGAGGAGGATGCTTTTCTCGGCATTTGACGCTCTCAAGGAAGGAGGCGAGCTGGTCTATTCCACGTGCACGTATGCCAAAGAGGAGAACGAGGCTGTGATAGCGAACCTGCTCGAGAATGTATCGGGCGCGAGATTACTGGATGTGGGGCAAGCTCTGAAACAAGATGATCGCCTCGATATCCCGCACGAACCGGGATTGTCGGATTTCGGGTCAGAATTCAGGAAATGCTGGCGCATATACCCCCAGCATCTCCAAAGCGAAGGATTCTTCATCGCGAAGATAAGGAAAGGCGAAAGAATAAGCGGTTCGGAGAAGGGGGATACGGCCATAAGCGAAGGAACGGGCGGGATGGCAAAAGAGGAAGCGGACGCGAGCGAAGGATTGGGCGGTATTGGAAAAGACGACGAAAACGCAGAAGAAGCATCCGGCGATGATAGCGGGATAGGCGGTTGAGCTTCATGGGTTTCATAGCGAACAAGGAGAAGAATTTCAAGAGATACCTGGAGAACCACTTCGGGCTCGTTCTTCCGCAGGATATCGAGATATTCTATGCCAAAGGCGTCAGGGTAAGCGCCCTGGGGCTCAAGAAGAGCCATTTAAACGGCGAATTGGGCTATGCCGCATGCGATGCAGGGTTCAATCCCACGAACGCGCTGATACAGAATTTCGGGCATCTGGCCAAGAAGAACGCGATAGACCTCGAACCCAAGGAAGCGCTCGATTTCGCATCGGGCATGAATCTCCCTGCCGAGATAGGGAACAAGGATAAATTCGTCATCCTCAGATACAACGGCTTCACTGTAGGTTTAGGCTTCTATGACAAGACAAAAAAGAGGATAATCAACAAGATACCGGAAAAAAGGAGAAGGAAGATAGTGGATGATATCCGCCCGCTGTAAAGGCGGATAGTCATTCCATAGGCGCGCTGGAAGGGCAGGCATTCATTCCATATACGCCTTGGTTATGGTCACGGGTTCAAGGGGCCAGTCTGAATATTGGCCATGAACGCCGGTCGCGACCGATTCGATGCTTCGCACGACATCCATCCCCGAGATGACGGTTCCGAATACGGCATAGCCATCGTTCCCAGGGGCATTGTCCAGGTCCGGATTGTCAACCGTGTTGATGAAGAACTGCGCCGTGGCGCTGTCGGCAACAGATGTCCTTGCCATCGCTATCGTGCCGGCCGCATTCTTCAGGCCATTGTTGGATTCAAGTTTTATCGGCGCCTGGGTGAGCTTCTCGCTCCCGTCAGATGTGAATCCCCCGCCTTGTATCATGAATCCCAGTATCACCCGGTGGAATATCGTAGCGTCGTAGAAACCTGATTTGACATAGTTCTCGAAATTCTGCACGGTTATCGGCGCTTTCGCACGGTCCATGAGGATCTCGATATTGCCTTTGGAGGTTTGGAGCATCACGACCTCCCTGGACGAGCCCGAAGCGCCCGAATTCGCCACGCTCGATGAGTTCGGCGAATTGCCATTTCCGTTTCCGCCGTTCGCCCCGCCCGCGCTCGTATTGGAATATTGGTTTTCAGTTTGGTTCGGCGATTGGTTCAAAACGTTCGAGCTTCCCGGTTGGGGTCTGTTGGACCCGAGCATGAATAATACCGCCAATGTCACAAGAACGAATGCCACTACTATCAGCGCTGATTTCGGGATTTCCATAATTTCCACCTGCACTATCCTCTTTTCTGCTATCCTTGTTTCATCAAAGGCCTGCTTCGCTTCTGAGCTTCTTTGCCATGTCGGTCTTCTCCCATGTGAAATCCGGGTCAGACCTCCCGAAATGGCCGTAGCAGGCGGTCTTGCGGTATATCGGCCGCAATAGATCGAGCTTCTTTATCATATCGGCTGGCTTGAAAGAGAAATTGTCAAGGACAGCCCTCTCTATCTTCTCTACTGGGACCTTGCCGGTCCCATTTGTATCGATGAATACAGATAACGGCTTGGCGATACCTATGACATACGCGATCTGGATTTCACATTGATCGGCAAGACCGGCAGCTACGATATTCTTAGCCACATAGCGCGCCATGTAGGCGCCAGAGCGGTCGACTTTGGATGGGTCCTTCCCTGAGAAGCAGCCGCCGCCATGATGGCCCCGCCCCCCGTAAGTGTCAACGATTATCTTCCTGCCGGTGACTCCGGTATCGGCAGCCGGCCCCCCAAGCACGAATTTTCCGGTCCCATTCACATGGACGACTGTATTTTTATCGAACCATTCGCCGCAGACAGGCTTTATGACCTGCTCCGTGACATCGGCGCGTATCTTATCGAGGCTGATATCCGGATCGTGCTGGGCAGCTATCACGACAGTATGGGCCCGTTGGACGATATCTCCTTTGTATTCGACCGTCATCTGCGTCTTTCCGTCGGGCCGGAGATAAGGCAATGTGCCGTCCTTGCGGACATCTGCAAGCCTTCTGGCGAGCTTGTGGGCGAGCATTATCGGAAGAGGCATGAGCTCGGGCGTCTCTTTTGTGGCATACCCGAACATGATGCCCTGGTCGCCGGCCCCCTGCTCGTGCTCTTTTGAATTATCGACCCCCTGGGCTATGTCAGGCGACTGCTCTACGATCGATGCGAGGACTCCGCAGGTGCGGTGATCGAAAAGGTATTCTGGTTTCGTGTATCCGATTTCCCGGATCACATTGCGGACCGTCTTCTGGAAATCCACGTAGCCTTTCGTGGTTATCTCGCCCATCACTATCATGAGGCCGGCTGTCGCGGCGGTTTCTGTCGCCACCCTGGATCTTGGATCCTGTCTAAGGAGCTCGTCCAGGACAGCATCCGACACCTGGTCGCATATCTTGTCAGGATGGCCTTCCGTGACCGATTCCGAGCTGAAAAGGTAGTTCTTCGAAGTCATCGTTTCACTCCAGATAGTATGTTATGGGGAAACATAAAAAGGCTGTGGTAAGGAAAAAGGGAACTGAAAGAAAAGGCTGGGGCGGAAAAATCTCACGCCTTCTTCTTTCTCTTGCCACCCTGCTTCGGTTCCGCCTGCATCGGCTTCCCGCCGCTCGATTTGCCTGCTGTGCTCAATCCCAGGAGCGAGTAGATGATGCAGCTTCCAGCGAGGCCGGTGAACAGGAATATCATGCCGAGCACGAGCGCGATGAACATCAATATCCCGGTGGTGTATCCCGCTGCGACTATCAATAGCACTACGCCGAGAATGATCCTGACTATCCTATCCAGCTTCCCTACATTCATTTCAAACTGTTTCATGATTATCGCCGATAAACGCCTAATGAGACGTCATTTATAAATGTTTCTTGCCTGCTGGGGAACTAAATATGTTATAAAAAGGGGGGTTGCGGGAGATATTATAAACAGTTCACACCATTATAAACCCCATATCGATAGGTGGATCCAGAAATGATATTCAGCCAACCGCCGAAGACATTGACATTGGATTTCGGTTCGACCAGCCTGCCCGGCGCGCGCGGAGACGCATCTCATTTCATCCCCAGGTGCCGGCTCGCGGGAATCGAGGCTTTCAGCAGGTGGAAACAGGATGGGAAGCATCCCCTCGATAGTTTCGAGGAGTCAATCGCGAATTCTGTGGGCAGGGGAAGCGCGGAGATGATCGTCGATGCTCTGAAGGATTCGGGACGGAGCAGGATCCCTGCGCTCAGGGTGATCCTTGAGGACCGCGATGATATCCTCCTCCCGCCGAAGATATCCCTTCTTCTCCGGATGGCTCTTGACCGGGCGGAGAGGGTCAATAAAGAGAGGGAGGCGCTGCACGCCATCACAGAGGATTTCGGAGGCATATTCGAATCCGAGGGCCTCGTGGATATCGCCGCGGATATGATATTGGGCGATCTGCGCATGCATTCCATCTCGTTCTGCGAGCCGGATTCCGGATGGGAGAGGACCATGGTGGTCTATGACCCGACGACGATAGTCCACGAGCTCTCGTTGCGCAATGCCCCGTACTCATTGGCCGACCATGACGTCTACCAGGATGTCCGCAACAAGGTGTTCGGCCATGTCCTGGAGAAAGGGGCTTCAGGCCTCGAGCGCATTCTCGGCATAGCGAGCGGCATCATATTTGAGGAAAGGGCGGATTCTGATCTGGAAGAGGCCAAGCAGATAGTGGACGGCCTGCGGGAATGCAAGAAAAGATATGCGGAATCGGTGTTCATTACAAAGAGCGAATTCCTGGTCCCGATAGGCATCCGGTGCAAAGGGGCGCTGGGCATGGGGCCGATAACTTATCCTGACGATATAGCATGATGAATTTTGACAGTCATTGTTTTGATAAAGCTTTTTTCATCGCTTCGTAAGGAAGGAGGGCGCATCTCATGCGTGTCGGATTCTTCGAAAGATCTATCTTGATCAGCGAGAGGACCTCCTCTGCGGATATCTTGACGAGTTCGGATGCTTTCTTGCCTTTGAGGAATCCTGTGAATAATGAGGCGCTCGCCTGGCTTATCGCGCATCCGATACCTTCGAAACTCGCATCCTCGACGAAACCCTTTTCTATCTTGAGGAAAAGGTGTATCCTATCCCCGCAGGCGCTGTTGTAGATCTCGGCATCCTTATCCGCTCCCTTGATTCTCCTGAGGTTGCGGGGGTGCTTCCAGAGCTCGATGATAAATTCCTGGTATATGTCTTCCGAGGCCATAGCACGTTTACCTGCCGGATGTTTTCGTGGATTGCTTTGCTCCTGAATCGCATGCATGTTAAAAAAGCTTATCTCGGTTCATGCGGATTTGTCAAGGCGTTTTGCCGTTTGGACCCTGGATATGAGCGCAGAACGATCGTACTCCATCTTCGGAATCAAGCCGCATTCGTATGCGAGGACCTCAATCTCGCGCATGGTTTTCCTTCCGCAGTCCTTCATTGTGAAGATTTTGGTGTGCCAATCCGCATGCTCATCTATGAAGCCCTTCAATTGGTCGAGTGTCGGTATATCGCTATTGGTCAGATCGCGCATCACGTTCAATGCCCTTACGCTCAGCCCAATGCGCTCCAGCGAATTCACATCTTCTGTATGCGTCCCTACATCTATACCGTTCGCAGTCGCGTAACGCTCGATCTCGAGCAGGGTACCAGGTCCGCATCCCCGGCAGATAGAGATCATGCTGCGCCAGTCATTATGGTGCGATTCTATGAATGATTTGATTTCATCGAACCGGAGGGGCATGGGTTTTGGCTCGATAGTCCCTTCAGGGGTCTTATCCATTCCATATTTGCGTGGCCTTATCCGTTCTGTGAGGGCGGATACTGCTTTGGAGCTCAGATGGCTTTCCCGAGCCTCCTGTTGGGAATGGCTAAGTGTCTTGGCCCCGAAAGTCCAAGCTGGAGACGGCGGGAGTGCGATGAGCTGCCTGCGCGATATCAAACGCTCCCTCAACATGAATTTTATATTGTCAGAAAAGGTTTTTATTACTTGGATTTTACTCTTTTTAACACACTTTTAGGAAAAGACTTTTTTTACGCGCCTAAGCGAATCGCAAAGCGCGTCGATTTCTGGTTTCGTATTGTAGATGTAGAAGCTCGCCCGCGTGCTCGCTGGTATGCCTAGATGCTCGTGCAGAGGCATCGCGCAATGATGCCCGCTGCGCACCGCTATCCCATCCTCATCGAGTATCGCGGCGACATCGTGAGGGTGGATATCATCCATGGTGAAGGATACGAGCCCCACCCGCTTGCCAGGATCATGAGGCCCCAGTATTGTGAGTGTGTCTATATCCCCCATCCGTTTGATTGCATAGCCTGCCAAATCCTTCTCGTGGGCGCGAACATCTTCCATGCCGATCCGCCCGAGGTAATCGATAGCGGCGCCGAGACCGATTGTCGCAGCCACATCAGGTGTGCCTGGCTCGAATTTGTAGGGAAGGTCGCTCCATTCGCTTGTTTTCATCCCGACAGCTCTTATCATCTCGCTCCCGTAGACGAACGGATCCATCTTCTCAAGCCGTTCCCTCTTGCCATACAGCACTCCGGACCCGAAAGGCGCGAGCATCTTATGGCCGGAAAAAACAAGGAAATCGCAATCAATGGATTTCACATCGGTAGGCATGGACGGCACGCTCTGGGCGCCATCAACCAAGATTATCGCATCCTCATGTGCGAGCTCGCGGACTATGCGGGCGACCTTCTTTACATCGGTGATGGTACCGATGACATTGGATGCAGCCGAAAGTGCGACTAATTTGGCGCCCTTCGCCTTTTTCTCGAAATCGTCCAAATCAAGCTCGCCTTCATCGGTTATCCCCGCGACTTCGAACTTGGCTCCCTTCCATCTGGCGAGCTGCTGCCATGGGACAAAATTACTGTGATGCTCGAGGATGGTGGTGACGATCTTATCATTTTTCCGAATGCTCTTCTCGCCCCATCCGCGCATCACGGTGTTGATGCCTTCAGTCGTATTCTTCGTGAATATTATCTCTTCAGGCTCTTTCGCATTGATGAAAGAACGGGCCTTGCCCCTCACTTCTTCATACGCGCTCGTCGCCTCTTCAGCGAGCTTGTGCAAGCCTCTTGCCACATTGGCATTTTTGTGCGTGTAGAAATCAGAAACGGCTTCGATGACCTGGATGGGGCGCTGCGATGTGGCGGCTGAATCCAGATATACGAGCTGTTTGCCATTG
>CAILMU010000043.1 GCA_903835325.1 uncultured Microcaldota archaeon
CCTACTCCGTTGTTCATGAGCCTTGAGAGGCTGGGTAGGACATCGATTGGCGGGCTTATACCTGCCTTGAATAGGTCCCTGCTCAGCACTATCTGGCCTTCGGTGATGTACCCTGTCAGGTCGGCTATCGGGTGCGTCTTGTCGTCGCCGGGCATGGTCAGCACAGGTATCTGCGTGACCGAACCCTTGCTCCCTTTCACCCTGCCGGCCCTCTCGTAAATCGTCGATAGGTCAGTGTACATGTAACCCGGGTATCCACGGCGCCCGGGCACTTCCTGCCTCGCCGAGGAAATCTCACGGAGAGCTTCGCAATAGTTCGTCATGTCCGTGATGAGCACCAGGACGTGCATGCCCTGCTCATAAGCAAGATATTCAGCTGTCGTCAATGCTAGACGCGGTGTGATGATGCGCTCTACCGAAGGGTCGTCTGCCAGGTTGAGGAAGAGGACCGCATTCTCGAGCGCGCCCGTCTTCTCGAAATCCCGGACGAAGAACGACGCCTCCTCGTGCGTGATGCCGATTGCCGCGAAAACTACGGCGAACTTCTCCCCGCTCCCGCGAACGGTAGCCTGTCTCGCGATCTGGACCGTGAGCTGGTTGTGCGGAAGGCCTGCTCCAGAGAAAATCGGGAGTTTCTGCCCCCTGACCAGCGTGTTCATGGCATCGATAGTGGAAATTCCGGTCTGGATGAACTCGTTCGGCAGTTCTCTCGAGAACGGGTTGATAGGAAGCCCTGTGATATCCACCTTCTCTTTCGGGATGACCCTAGGTCCCTTGTCCCTGGGTTCACCCAAGCCAGTGAATGAGCGCCCGAGCATCTCGGTGCTGAGGCCCAGCCTCATGGTCTCTCCCAGGAAGCGCACGCTGGTCTGGGATGTGCTGATACCTGTCGTAGGCCCGAAGACCTGGACCACCGCGATCTTCTCGCTTATATCGAGCACCTGGCCCTTCCTGCGCTCTCCGCTCGGAAGCATGATCTCCACGATTTCGTTGTAGCCGACTCCGCTGACATCGGAGACGAATACCAGCGGCCCTGCTATCTCAGTGATCGTCTTGTATTCTTTCATCGGTTTCACCTCTTGACCAGGGCGTCGAAGCCCTGCTCCATGTCCTTGTTGAGCTTATCAAATTCCTTGACATCCTTGATCTCCTTCATGCGGCCTATCACCGCACGGGATGGCAGCTCCTGTATCTTCTTGAACTGCACGCCGACATCCAGCGCGTTGCTGGTCAGCTCCCAGAATTTCAGGATCGTCTTGAGCATCAGGTACTGCTTGTTCAGCTCGCATCGCGCATCCACATCGCTGTAGGCGTTCTGCTGGAGATAGTCCTCCCTGAGCATCTTGGTCACCATAAGGATAGCCTGCTCCTTCTCGGGAAGGGCATCAGGCCCGACCAGCTGGACGACCTCCTGGAGTTCCGCTTCCTTCTGGAGCATGGCCATGGAGGATTTCACCATAGGCATGAAATCCGAGGAGATGTTCTCGGCAAGCCATGGTTCCAGGCTGTCGGAATAGAGCGTGTAGCTCTTCAGCCAGTTGATGGCCGGGAAATGCCTCCTGTAAGCAAGGGGCGCATCCAATGCAAGGAACACCTTCGTGACACGGAGCGTGTTCTGCGAGACCGGCTCTGATATGTCTCCACCGGGGGGCGATACGGCCCCTATGATGGTGACCGAACCGTATCTCTCATCAGTCCCCAAGGTCCGCACGCGTCCTGCCCTTTCATAGAACTCGGCGAGCCTCCTAGCGAGATATGCAGGATATCCTTCTTCGCCAGGCATCTCTTCGAGCCTGCCTCCGATCTCACGCATGGCCTCGGCCCATCTTGAAGTGGAGTCTGCCATCAGCGCGACATCGTAGCCCATGTCCCTGAAATATTCTGCTATCGTGACTCCTGTGTATACGCTCGCTTCGCGGGCGGCCACAGGCATGTTCGATGTGTTCGCGATGAGGACTGTCCTCATCATGAGCGGTTTGCCGGATTTCGGGTCTATGAGGTGCGGGAATTCGGTCAAAACATCCGTCATCTCGTTGCCTCGTTCCCCGCATCCGATATAGACCACTATCTGCGTATCGGAGTATTTGGCAAGGCTCTGCTGGGTGACTGTCTTTCCGGAGCCGAAAGGGCCCGGGATGCATGCCGTCCCTCCCTTTGCTATCGGGAAGAACGTGTCGATGATGCGCTGCC
>CAILMU010000044.1 GCA_903835325.1 uncultured Microcaldota archaeon
GCATAGAAATGTTTAAATAGGGTATCGGAAAAGGGCCGGATTAGTAATTATGTATATAATGGGGTCAAATTAGCGAAATGACCCTTTTTTCCGTTATTATCTCATCCATGCGCTCGTCCTTCTCATGCCTTGGGAGCTTCTCCACGACCTGGAAATCGAAACAGATGCCGATACGATACGCCCCGCAGGAGGACAGGTAGCTGTCATAGTATCCTTTGCCATACCCCAGGCGGTGCATGCACAGACCGAAGGAGACCCCAGGGATGACGACGACTTCGGGCTCGGGAGCGGGGGTTTTTGGATCGTTTTCACGCACGGATGGCTCCATGATGCCGAATTTGCCTTTCACCAATTCTGTGAACGAGCGGAAACGGACGAACGTGATTTTATGGTCTGTGACCGGGACAACAACCTGCTTCCCTGCCTTGATGGCATAGCCTATCATACGCTCTGTGTCCACCTCGTTGCCTTTCCTGATGTAGAATGCGACTGTCTTGGCTTCGGCGAATCTCGGGCGCGAGAAGAGGCGCTCCATTATCGAATCCGACATGGACTGGACCTCTTCCGGGCTGAGGGCGTCGCGTTTTGCGAGAATCTTCTTGCGCAGTGCCGCTTTCAGCTGGTGGACCATTGTACCAGCAGTTTAAAGGGCATGGATAGATTAAAACGTTTTCCCACCCCCAATCTTCACTATGGAAGCGATAGCGAAGTATGTTTTCGAGGCAGGTATGCTGAAACGCGTGAAGAGGAGCGGCTGGTGGGCAGAGGGCATCAAGGACCCTGAGACAGTCGCTGAGCACTCTTTCAGGACAGGCGTCATATCCCTGATCCTTGCCAAGATGGAGGGATTGGACGATGATTCCGCTAACAGATTGTGCGCCGCCGGGCTTTTCCACGACATGCTCGAAGCGAGGATTGGCGACATGAACAAGATAACAGCGAGGTATGTCACAGTGAAGGAATCGCTGGAAGAGGGAGTCATTAGCGACCAGATAGAGTCCCTTCCGCGCGAATTAAAAAAAGCGGTTCCCGACACAAAAAAACTTTCACCGCTCGAGCGCTCGATATTGAAAGATGCTGATTACCTGGAGTGCGCCTTCCAGGCCAAGGAGTATTCCGATATGGGGAACAAGGGCACGTTCAGCTGGATAGCCAGCATCGAGAAACGGCTGAAGACGAAAAGCGCGAAGGGGCTGATTGCGCAGATGAAAAAGATGGATTCCAATTCCTGGTGGGAAGGCCTCAAGAAGCTAGTTTGATGGAGGGGGAATCAGAAAAAGATATCCTGAGGTTCAAGTAAATAAATAGAAGAAGAAAAATTAGAAAAAATAATAAGAAAAAAATGGATAAACTACTTCCTGTTGGCGATTAACGCTCCGCATGCCACAAGCATGATGAAAGCCGAGGGCAGGCAGCACATGCCGCTTCCGGTCCCGCTCGCGTTCCCGTATGCCTGCTGCATCGATTGGGAGAGCGAAGCCGTGTCATTCGCGTCGTAGTATTTTCCGCCGCTGTCGGAAGCCAGGCCCTGCATCTGAGTCTGGGCGGATGAGCTGAGCTGGAAGCCGACCACATTCACCATCGTGACACCGTGCGAGCTCGCGGTGGATGCGAGCGTGCTCGCATCGAATGTCCCGCAGGTCTCCTCGCCATCTGTCAGGAGGATGATGGCGGCGTTCTTGCCGCTGGACTGCACGTAGGTCGATGCTTCTGTTATCGCATCGGCGATCGGCGTGTCATCCTGAGGACTAAGGCTGTTTATCGCGGTGATTATCTGAGATTTGTCCGTGGTGAACGGCACAAGGACACGCGCACCGCCGCTCATCGGGTCTCCGCCGCTGTCGCAGGCGGTGTACACCATCAGCGCGATCTCGTCGTTCGAGTTCTGCACGATCTGCGTGGCGGCCTGTTTTGCCGCATCCAGTTTCGTTCCTCCGCTGTCAAGCGACTCGCCCATGCTTCCGGTCGAATCGATAATCAACAGGATAGGCCGGGCGAAAGAAAGCGACAACATCAGGCA
>CAILMU010000045.1 GCA_903835325.1 uncultured Microcaldota archaeon
CTAATTCTAGATTTTCAATATATCCCTCAACCACCGCCTTTTCGATTGAATGAACCCTGAGCTTTCGAATACGTGTAGGCCTTTCTGATGATGATAACTGAGTTTTTATCACAGAGATTGCGTCTACGTTGTTGGTTAGTTCATTAATCAATCCGTTAGTGTGCCCGATGATTTTTTTCAGATCTCTTTTCTTTATCTCTTTGGCAACGTCCAGCTGGATCTCAGCTGAAAGACTGAAGACCTTCCCTGCACCTTGAAGCGCCCAGACCATTTCTTGTAAGTCATTTTCTCTTTTAATCTTCAGACCAATGGGCAATTCTCCATAATGGTCTTTGACAAACTCGTCAGTTAACTGAAGCGAGACTATCTCAAAAGGCCGTCTTCCCTTTGATACCTGGTCCTTGATATCATTTTTCAATAGCTTATGATTGGTGATTGTATTTTCCAAACGCCCCTTCAGGGATGCCTCTTCGTCCTTATTGCATTCGATGAGTACCTCAACCCTAGAGTCGGGAAGGTTGGAAACAACCCCTTTCTTATCGCAGAATTCTTCATGAATCGCATTCCTCAATGTAACTCCTTGCAATTCGAGGATTGATGATGAGATAATAAATATGAAATATGACATAGTATGTGTTAGAATGCGTAAATAATATAAATTGCTCCTATCGAACCAGTCGTTCAAAACGTCGAAGAATAAGTCCATAGATTGAAAAAGAAGGGATTAATAGGATAACACGTCTTGTTCTCATGGGATATACAATGAAAGCATCAAGTTTTCTTCATAATACCCCGTCTTAATCTTGAGTTCTGAGGAAAGAAGTGACGATGAACTAAAGAGCTGATGGCCACAGCCATCGGATCTTGAGTTCTGAGGAGTTACGCTATTCCCGAAATCCTTCCATCCGGTTCTTCACGGCGCCTTGGGCTGTTTCTTCACGCTTCTCAGATAAGCGTAAGCGATGCCGATGATGACCACGATAGCCGCTATCCCGACTATCAATACCGTCGAGACGCCCTGCGCCGATGATGTCTGGCTGCCTGGCTGGGATGGTTGCCCCCCGGACGTGCCTTGCGAAGGCGTTGTATTTGTCTGCCCTTCATTCCCGGTGCCCGCATTCGCACCGGAGCTTGCGTTCGTTCCATTTGCTGGATTCGTATTTGTTCCATTTACCGAGCCAGCATTGGTGCCATTGCCTCCTGCCTGCGGGCATGGCGCGAACTCGCAATCCGGCCCGACCCTCGAGACATACGAACCGTCAGGGCACTGTTTGGCATCCATCGTGCAGATCGTCGCGTTCCCTGCTCCCGGCTGAGTCTGGTTCCCCGGCACGTTCGGTATCGAAGGCGGCAGGTTCGGCGGGATTATCGGAAGCTGCGGCGGGATGATGACCGGCAATTGCGCGGAATTGTTCCCTTGGCCCGGAGGAGCGGTCTGATTCCCATTTCCGGAAGTATTGAGGTAGATGCTCATCCCGGTCCCGTTCTTGACAGCTAGCGAATTGATATCTATTATCGAAATGACTCCGGTACCTGTGATGAATTTCCACGAATATTCTGTGAGCGGGTTCCCTTTCTTGTCCTTGATGAATGATGATAGTTTCGCTGTGTAGGTCGCATTGGCGAGCAGTTTGCTGGTGGATGTGAATGTAGCCACTCCATTGCTGAATGACACCGAACCCGGGACCTTGTAGTTGTGGGGGTTCAGCAGGGTGAAGCTGTCCGTATCTATTGTCGTTGGATCCATATCAGTGCTGAACTTGGCGCTCACGACTCCGTTCAAGGACGTCGATTTGCCTGTTGGGGAAGAGTAAATCACCGAAGGCATGAGGACTATGTTTGGGTTCACTGTGAATGGCAGGAGGTTGGCGATACTGAATTTGCCCTTGCTCGAGTTCCAGAGCGTCTGCTCGGAGGCTATCACGATGTTGCCGAACCTGTCCACGGGCACATCTACGGTAGCGACCTGGTTCATCGTAGCGAGGTCGACTACTGCGACCCCCTCGCCATAATCGCTTTCAGGGACCACATAAGCATACTTCCAGTCAGGGGTTATCGCCATTCTCCCAGTCGCCTTCCCCTTATTGAAGCTCAAAGGGACGACGCTTTCGCCGCTCCAGCCGATTATAATCGAGCTTATCCCTATCCCGGAATACACGTGCAGTTTCGGCTGGTATGTATCCACGTCGTAGCCTGCGACATAAAGCGTGTGGCCATCGGGGCCGAAGAGCAGGTCTGTCGGATAATACCCGGTGTCCCATTCCGCCCTATCGCTCCCGTAAAGGAGGCAGCTTATCCATGTGTCGTCCCACCTTACCGTGCAAATCGTTTTCCCATCATCGGTAGCGCCCATGCTCTTCGTCTGCGCAGCAGGAACGACATAATTCTTGTATATCTTGTTCGCATTCCAGTCGAAGATGTATATCCACCCGCTCTCATCCAGTCCGCCAAAATATGCCACGGAACCGTCATCGTTGAAAACCACTTTCAGCGGGACGCCGTTGAAGGCGAAATAATCCTTCCAGTTCCAGTCCCAGCGCGAGTGAGTCTTGAAATCGAACACGTCCTCGCCGGACTGCGCTCCTGCGTTCGTCTCCCATGATACGTAGACCTTCCCGTCAGGGGCGACCGATACGTCGCGGACCATCTTGAATTTCCCGTTGTCGTACTTGTCGATGATCTCCCCGTTTTTTGTGTTGATGCGGTAGAGGAAGTTCGATTTCGACTCATATGTCCCACTCTCGTCGCTCACCATCTGCGAGTTCGATGCCGCTGCATATAGGACAGAGCCGTCCGGGCTGAGGCCGATGGACTCGACATCCATCCCGTTCGCGAGGAGAATCGAGTTGTAATCATAGGAATTCGTGTCTATGACGTAAATCCCGGAATCCGTGAGCACGGCGGTGTTGTTGTTGATATACGTCTTTATGTCGCCAACGACGTAAGCCAGGGGCCCGATTGTCATCACGCTCGGAATCGTGAGATTGTGATTGACCGAAGGCAGAGGGGAATTAGACGCGGTTATCGCGGGCATCGTGTTGTTCGCGAGATTCGGCAGATAAGGATTCACGCTCGGCATGGCAGGATAGGCCAAACCAGCCAACAAAAGAATGATCAGCAGAACCGGGGTATATCTGTAATCCGAAAACATAACGACTCACTTGGGAAAACTTTGGAAGATTAAAGGATAATAAGGAATCGGAATATGCGGAGCGGATGTCAGAAACCATTGACAGGAATATGTCCCAGTTCATCCTATTCTCCAGTTTACCTATACCTTTTTTAACTCGAATCGAGTTCTGATATTGCATTATACTAATCAAAGCAGGTGCAAAATCATGGGAATGAGCAAGAAAGATCTCGGAAGGCACAAATCGAATCTGAAGCGAAGGATAGAGGAGCTCGAAGGCAAGGCGAGGATGGATCCCCTGAAGAAGAACAAGATGCTCCACGACGAACTTGCGCAGCTGAAGAAGAAACTGGCCGAGTCAGAGTGAATGCTCTCTTTCAAGGTTTAGTAGGCATCCGACGCTTTCCTCAGTAGGATGAGGGATCGAAGAGCAACTGGTGCAGGGTCGGGGGCCTTCTCAGCATCTCTTTCACCATGCCCTCGCGGTATCTCTCCCAGGCGAACATCGTGAAATAGGTCGCCAGCTCATGCTCCTGCCCTCTTTTCAAGAGCCCATGGACGACTGCAGATAAATTCTCGGCACCGGCCTTGACCCTCCCCAGTTCCATCCCCAACGAAAGCACCTTATCCTGCGTTTCGATGGTCATATCTTCGATAGGCGGGCGGCCTCGGAAGAACAGGGAAGCCGTACCGAGCGCGACCGCCTCATGCCTTATCCGCTCGGCCAGCTGTTCCCTGAAACACGAATCGATTTCCTTCATGCCATAAAAAAGCAGTATGCCGAGCCACAGTCCCCTTGTATTGAGCTCCCAATCCTCCGGCTGCACGCGCCAGTGCAGCGCATGGGCGAATTCGTGAATCAGGAATCTTCGGATAATCTGCCCCGCGGCCTCCTCGATTCTCTGCTTCCCTTTCGCATCTAGGTCCAGGTAATCTGGATCCAAGGAAATGAAAAACTCAGCCACTCGGGCCTTGTCTACCCAGATGGTTCCTCTATCGTGCGCCGCTATCGGGCTTTTCGGACACTCTCTCCGTCCGATGAAGGACGCGAAGGTGCAGGGCCCGCGCTCTTTTATCTTGAGCCTCCCCAGCATCTCCGAATCGCAATTGAGCCCCATAATCTCGGCTACTTTCGGCGCGGCGGCAGCCAGGTATCGCCTGGGAGAGACATCCATCTTTTTTTCAAGCTCCCTTTTAGCTCTCCTTCGGTCCGTCGCGATCATATCCTCCATTGTGATAAGACATAAATAAAAATGATTCATTTTGGCAAACGGGTCTTGGTTCAGCCCCTCCGCATCACATACCTTGCATAGAGCTTGGCGAATATCCTATAGGTCCCTCTGTCTATCCGCACGACCTGCCCGCGCTCGTGCAGCCTGCCCATCAGCGCTGTCGTCTCCCCCATCGGGCGGCCGACTTTCCTTGATATGTCCGATACGTGCATGCCTTTCTCGTCGCCATGCGCCATGGCCAGGAGTATATCGCGCTCTCGTTTAGGCGTCTTCTGGAAGAGCGAGCCGAACCATTCCATGGAAAGGACGGACATGATGGAAGGCAGATACGAAAGGTAATCCCCTTTCGATATCACGAGGTCGCTCTCCTTGCTGCTGTCATACACGAGCCGGCAGACATCTCGGAACAGCCTCGGGTTCCCTCCGGTGTCGGCGACTATCGTTGAAACGCACTCGTCGCCCATCTTGGCATGGGTATCTTTCAGCGCTTTGGATACGAAATCCCTTGCCTGCGCCTCGGTTATTGGGGCGAGCTCCAAGACAGGAAGCTCCTTTATCCTAAACGACTTGGTCGAACTCATCACTAGCGCCACCCTGTGGCTCGATGCCGCCATAGACACTATCATCATCTTCACCGATTCCTCGCATCTTTTGAGCGAATCGATATCATCAAGGATGAGCAGGTTCCCGAATCTCCCCCTATCGCCGCCCCAGTGCCGCATATCAAGGGCTTCGGAGAAATCAGCGGTTCTTTTCTTTGAAACAAGGTGCGGTGCAAGCGCCTCGTTTATTATCCGGGCAGCGAGCCCTTCCAGATCCTCGCCTTTCTCCACATGGATGAACGCGACCGATACCCCCTGCCTCTCGGCCACGCTTCGGAGGTGCTTGAGCAGGGCGCTCCTTCCGCTCCCGATGACGCCCTGGACCATGAGGATGGGCGCCTGGCCGGCGCTGATCCGGTCGATGAAGCTGTCCAAGGCATGCGCCTCTTCCTTCATGCCTATCATCTCTTCTTCTGTCTCCGGAGCCAGGAACGGGTTAGGCATTTTCATAATAATCACACATAATCAAATATTATAACAATAAACTACAATATTTGTAGTTTTTGTAGTTTCTCAAATCACTATGAACATTAACATTTATAAAGGCCTGGAACCCCGTTATTGTCATGGAAGCGCGGAAAATGATCACGACGGTGCTTGCCCTATTGCTTATGTGCAGCGCTGTCTTTTCCGCAACGCAGCTGGATAGCAAGGTTGTGATACAGCCCACGGATGCCCAGAACCTGGGCACCTCCGTGAGCGTCGCGCTGGTCGTCTTCAACCCGAACTCTGTCCAGAACGGCGCGCAGGAGAGCGCGCTTTTCCAGAAATTCTATGGCGACTGCAAGGTCAATTTCCCGCCCCAGTGCGTGGTGAACGGATACCAGGATTTCAACTGCTGCCTCACATACAAGGCCACGCTGGATATGCAAGGTTCATCAAGCACGGCATCGCAGAATGCCAAGATGAGCATCTCATATCTGCAGAACGCGCATTTCAGCTTCGCATACTGGAACACGGCCACCAGCTCATGGACAGCGATCCCGAACTGCCAGGATGCGAACACGGTTGCGACCAACCAGGGCACTTCATACACCCCCAGCAACATCGCCGGGGAAGCGCCGGTGTCCATCTCGTACTGGTTTGCCAAATGCGATATACCGAGCACGATATACAGCGCCCAGCCCCACACGTGGGTCAGGGTGTCATACGTCCCCCACGACGGGGAAGCTGCGACGATCCAAGGCGCTCCTGCAGGCGCGATAATCAAGCCGAGCACAGCCGAATACACGATAGAGACCGCCAAGATCGCCCCGGCCGACCAGATAACATTGCAGATATACAATATGATACAGGGCACAGCCTCAGACCAATCCTCACAGGAGGTCTGCTTCGGCTTGTTCCTGCTGATGGGCACCCTGCTCGCATCGATGTATTTCTCAGGCAAATCGCCCATCTCGCTCCTCGATATCACGACGCCCCGGCTTCCATCTCCGAAAGGGCCGGTCGCTTCAGGGCAGATCATCGCGCCCTTCGGTTACGGCGAGATGAAAGGCACGATAAACAAGAAGATGGACGATGTGAGGAAGGCGGCCGGCATGCTCGCGGCGAACTCCCTCAAGAACGCCGGGCTCAATTCCGACTACAAGGAGCTCACCCGCGCCATGAAGAACGCGTCCATGTCAGCCGGCGAGAAGGCATCAGGCAAAAGCGCCAGGGATTCGGCGATGCATGATGTCATCATCAAGGGCGGCCTCATGCTCGGCAAGTCCAGGGAAGAGCTGATGGAAATCGCGTCTGTCCGGCCGGCGGAATTCAAGGACCAGCATTACAAGTATATCCGGGAGCAGATACTGAACCCGCTCCAGGCCAAAGGCGGCAGGGAAGAGCTCCTCTCAAGATCCATAGATGACTACCTGAAAGGCAGGCGCGTGCTGGAATCGCTCGGCGTCCTGACGGCCCAGCCGGATGTGGGCGCGCCCAGCTACATGCAGCACAGTATATCAAACATCGCGGCGAAGTTCGTGGGCTCCAACCGCTATTCGATGGTCGGCGGTATGGTCGGGGCCACGATAGATTCGAGCTTCAGGAGCGCACGGGCGAGCCAAAGGCTCGTCAAAGGGATTGCAACGGAAGCGCCCCAGATGGCCCGCAGCATCGGACGGACCATCGTCGACCTGAAACCGGGGCGGATGCAGGCGCTCGAATCCAGGGCCAAGACCTCCGCGGTCTCTTCCTGGGCGGTCCGACAGCTCAACAAAAACCCGTCGGAGATAGAGATCGGGCACATGTTCCCGGTCCATGACAAGATGTCGCACCTCTATGCGGCGCTGCGCGACGAGTCGCTCTACGACCAGATGCGCTATGTCCTGCGCCAGTGGTACAAGAAGGCGAATGTCCGCTCGGATATCTCAGAAGCCGAGCTCGGCGACCTCGGCGTGAAGAACATCGACATACTCAAGCGCATCAACTACAATTCATCGGTGCACGCGATAGACCAAGAGGTCGAGAGGATACTTTCAGACCACACCAAATCCATAGCCGATAAGCTCGCCGCGCTCACGAACGCGGCAAAATCCCACGGGGCGTATATCGATCCGCATATGGATTTCGTCACCAGCAAGCTCCACGGCATCGAGGGCATGGCGAGCCCCGAATACATAAAGATGGTCCACATCCAGGAAGCCCTGGAGATGGAGAACAACCGCCGCCAGGCATACTCGGCAGGCAACAAGCACGCCGATGACGCATATATCTGCCATGTCGGCGGCGATACGCTTCGCGGGCCCCAGATCTGGGAGAGCCTGGTCTTCCGCCAGATGGTGAAGGACAAGACCGAAGGATACAAGGGCGGAGGCATCCGCGAGTACGCGATGATGGGGACGCTTGAAGCTTCCAACCGCATAGCGACCCTCGCGCCTACGACCGGCACCCAGCACCTACCGGAGCATATGCGGAACCTGAGCGAACTGCAGCTTGTCGAGGAGAGGAACCGGCAGTACATGAGGAGCCTCTTCACCGAGGAATACGCCCGCGATTTCCAGAGCCAGAAAGGCAAAAGCCTGAACAACGCGAGCATCGCCGAGCTCGTCGAGTTCAGCCTCGGGGCCGGCAAGCTCCCGCAATCCGGCATGGTGGATAAACGGACAGGCACCATGGTGTGGTGGGGCGGCGGAAGCTCATATCGCACAGAGCCCGAGCACGAGATGCCGAAAAACGCCACGCTATTGGATATCAAGAGGTTCTGGACCCCTGAGATAAAGCCCCGCGAGAACTTCGCCCTTGGCCAATGGGTGCAGTCGCGCTTCGAGAAAGGGCACATAACCCCGTTCAAGGCCTCGCTCGAAGCTGAGCTGGACAAGCTTTCCGCGGCCGGCAACTGGTCGGTCGAGCGCAGGGGCCTCGAGGCCAAAAAGCTCTGGATACTGGACCTGCAGCGCCAGGACATGGAATCCCGCTTCAACTCGATATACGGCCAGAACACCTACGGCACCACGAAAGAGACCGCCCGGTCCTACAACGGGATCATGGCAGGGTTCCTGGAGGAGGCGATGAAGAAGAAGGGGGTCGACTCCAACCACCCGGACATGCGCTATATCGATCAGCTTGACATGACGAACCCCAAGCAGCTGGCGCGCCTCAAGAACCTCCTCGGCGAGCACCGCGAAGCCTTCGAGGATGTCATCAAGAAGCCGGTCACATATGACCAGATAGCCAAATCCAACAAGGCCATGGTCATGATGTACGAAGGCGGTTTCGCCTACTACAAGAAAGGAATGCTCCTTGCCGACTCCGACCGCATCATCGGCGGCGCGCTCGCTTTGAAAGACAACAAGGGCCAGCTCCGCGCGTTCGCGCCGGAGGATGTCCAGGTCAAGTTCGCGAACCGCGACGACCTGAGCGCCGAGTACTCGCGCGTCGGCCAGTCGAAGGACCCGAAAGAATGGGACAGCTTCGTCAACCGCGTGAAGAGCTGGGCCAAAGAAGGCGGATACGATTTCGACCGCGAGAAGGTTTTCGCATCCGTGCTCTGGCACTGCGGCACCACGACATTCGATTATTCCAGATACTGGCACGAAGCCGCTGTCAGCGTGGAAGCGAAACGGCAGGTCACTCCGCTGGCCCCGTCGACATTGCGTTTCTTCGGCGTGGACGCTCCTCAGCTCACCACCATACTCAAGCCGTTCAGGGACATCGCGCTCCACATGGGCGACTATGTCTCCAAGGTCTCGCTCCTGGCCGGAGGCCCGCTGCTGCGGACATCGTACGATATCACCCCGCTCTCGGAGCTTTACCGCCAGCGCTCCAGAGAGCTCGTCGCCGATATCTACTCCGGCAGATATTCCAAATACCTGGACAAGACAGAACAGGTCGCATTCAGGCAGCTCGCCGCCGACCACTGGCGCTTCCACCAGGTCTGGGACTATGCGATAGACCGCCACCCCGCCAAAGCATCGTCCTCGTACGGCAGCTCCGCGACATTCGCGGCGGGTTTCAACTGCGGTCCGGCTGTCCCATATTCGGTCAAGGACAACCTCCGCTCCTACCTGAGCAAAGGCGAATACGCCAACTTCATGACGTTGTACGGATTCCCGATGGATCTCGCCGGCAAGATGCTCATGCCGTACCAATCCATGATAAGGGGCATGCAGATGGCCATGCAGGGATACCCATCGAAATGGGACATGACCGGCGACCCGATGCGCATGTGGGACCACACGGCGCCCCGCTTCAGCGAATGGAGCCAGTCGTTCAACCCGTTCTCGTTCAGCTGGTTCGGGGGCAAGACCTCGGACCGCATCAAGAAGCTCAATTACTGGGGCGGTTCGATGGAGCGCTCGCAACTGGCCGGCGCCGACTTCATAAAGGGCCTCGCCCAGGGCCCTGCAGACCTCATGCACGCGAGGAAAGGCATATTCTCGAACCTGAGGACGCTTGACTGCAACCCGGGCGCGAGCTTCTACAACTACCGCAACACGCTCGTGCTGGATTCGCCTATGGCCGAGTACCTCTACCGCATGAAGGAAGGCGCCTTCTACCATGATGACGGCGTCCGCAAGGCGGCGATGGACAACACCACTAGGAGGACGATATCCGCAGAAGCCCTGGCAGCGAAAAGGGAAGGCGAGCTCCGCAACTTCGGCATCCTCTCGAACCCCATCTACGGCTGGGCCAGCCCACTCACATTCTTAATGCATCTGCCTCTGCCTTTCATGCCCCCTTCCTGGACGCCGAAGGATATCATGTCCAAATGGGCGATGAGGGCCAAAGGCGGGCATGCGCCTTCGTTCACCGAGAACATGCGAAGCTTCGCGGAGCGCTCGAGTGCCGGCATCACAAGATTCTTCCAGCCGGGGATGCGCGACAGGCTGGTCTCATGCCCGAAATGCGGTATCATGAACAGCCGGGGTGTCAGGTGCAAGAATCCGACCTGCGGTGTCAGGATATACGGTTCGTGATTTGAAAAACGCACTTCCGGGGCATCCGAATCCTTTATTTCGAAAAACGCGGAGGGGGAGCGCCCCCTGTCGCGAACGGCGATCCGTTCGCGAGCATGCTCAAAGTCGGTTCGCCGACTTTGACATCCCCATTTTCCACGGTCCTTTCTGACCCTCCCCCCGATAACCAGATATTTTTATCGAATTAGAAGTTGTTTCAGCGAGGACGAGTAGGTTTATTTATTTACCCATCGATAGTCCTGCATGGAGAGGCGAGTCCCTAAATATATCGTACTATCGCTCATCATCATCGCTGTCATCGCCGCCACACTATCCCTCTCGGGATGCCTCAGCCTCATCGGAGATTCGCAGGCGCAGTTTTGGGACGCTTACAAGAAAGACCTCACTTACAACGCTTCGCCATACGACGAAAGCAAGATACAGAACTGCACTATCGGCACCTGCTGGTGCATGGTCTGCAAGAACAACACCGGGATTTTCAAAGGCATGACCGACCTGATAGGCGAATACTGCTATTTCGATCGGAACTGCACTGCCGAGCAATTCATGAGTTACGCGAACGGCACCTACAAGGATCTCCTGCTGAGGCCCTTCGGGATAGGGACAGGGACCACATTCGGCGATTTCTCTGATGCGGACCGGTTCTGCTCTGAAAGACTAAACCTGGCCGTGCAATGGCTGGTACAGACAGACACGCAGAAATACCCGATCCCGGACCCAGGCCGGGCCGTGTGCATGCTGAGCAAGAATGTCATCCCGGTCTATGTCCTCTACAGCACCAATTACACCAAAGGAGGGCCTCTGGACCAGACCCGGCCTACCGATATCGCAAAATCCCTGGCAACGGGAGGCGCGGCAATCACTCAGGGGAGGTTGTCGAACGGTCCTGTCGGTCCGGTCGTGATAACGACGGAGATAGATTACAACGACACGCCCCAGGATGTGCAGGCTATCGCCCAGCAGATACGCGCGATAAACGCAGGCTGCCACAATGTGAGGGGGAGCGCCGGGAACCCGCAGGCTAGCGACCAGATATACTGCTTCGTGGCCCTCGCCCCGAAAATGAACGATTACAACGGCCTCAAGCACGTCATGGACATCCCGGACATACCAGGCCAGGTCGACCTCATAGCTTTCGGCATCAACGGGAAATACGCGCGCTCATGCATTGGGAACATCATCAAGGAGCAGGTGATGAATTTCTCGAGATACGCTCTTTACACATATCAGAAGCCGACCATCATACCATACGTCCTCTTCGACCCGGGGACCAACGATTCTGTGGATTCATGCACCTGGGAGGAGAATACGGTCAGGGACGCCTACAAGGTGGCTTTCTTCGACGGCATCACTTCGTACAACAAGAAAGGCATCATAGGGATAGCTGCATATTCATTCAATTCGACATCCATCCGCCCGGGCAACCCGCTCAGATGCAACGACTGCGCTCTGGCCAAGAACCCTGCGCGCATGCAGCCATGGTACGGGACATGCCAGGGTTTCACGACGATTGCGGGCAAGCAGCCGGATTCGTCTGTCACAGTAGACCATCCGACCTCCACGTTCATGATACTCTTCTCGAATGCTTCGGCCGGTTATTGCGATTTCAACACCAATATCGATTTCATGGGAAGCATGACATTCGGTTCCGGAGGTGACAACGATGTCACTGATTTCCAGGCCCCTGATCTGCAGGACCCGAAGACAGCTGCGCTCATCCGATGCGATGCGTGCCTGGTCTCGGCCAACAAGACCGCGCCGTTCAAATCAATGGAGGGCGGAGGGGCGGACCGCGCGATTCCGATACAGAGCACGGGCGAGACCCTTGACGCCTGCACAGCATATTCGCCCCAGATAGAGCTGTGGGCAGAGCAACGCGATCTGGATCCGATGCTGGTGCGCGCGTTCATATACACGGAGAGCAAGTTCGATCCGTGCAAATACGCGGTCGTGACCGCTCCCACGACTTCGCTGGCCGGCTATAAGCCACCCTGCCCGGTCCCATGGGGGTGTTTCGACGCTTCGAGCGCGACATACGATGCTGGGTACGATTTCATGGATTACGCAGGAACATGCCAGAATGCGGACCCGTTCCCGATACCCCACGACCCGGCGATAGATGCAAGCGCTGACGCCAAACCCGCATATCGCTTCCTGGGCCTCGGCCTGACGGGTAGCCTGGAGGCGCCATACACATTCTGGCCCAGGCAATACCGGGCGGACCCTACCTCCGACGGCCCCTACTGGAGATTCCTCGACCCGATACTCACCGCCAATCCGAACAGCAACCTGTTCTTCGAGCGGAGCAAGGTTTCCGGGACGAGGCCACTGATATCAGAAACCGTCCTCGCGATGGCCTATGAATGCAACCCCGAGAACTTCAATCCCTTCAACGTCTCAGACTCGCTGTGCATGGGGACATTGAAGATGAAGAAAGCCCTCGATGTCGCGCGGGACAAGGTCAAGAAATTCCACTCGCAAGGGCTCTTGGACTGGGATAACGATTACGACAAGGATAATGTCCTCGCAGCGTATCTGGCTGCCAATTACTATGTGGGCGGATGGGGAGGGCCTAATTCATGCTCTGCTGCGGATGCGATGGACTGCGCTGCGCAGTACTACAAACAGAGCTGGGAATGGATAAAAGGTTGCCAAGGGCTATCAGCGGATTCTTTGAGCCAGCTCTCGAACTACTGCAACAGCGACGGAACCCCGAACACGGCCAACTGCTATGGGATCTCGGATTTCCCAGCGCTTGTAGCCTGCGAAGGCAAACAGGGCCTGCTCCCGCATGACAACGGCCTGGACAAGATAAAAGCGTATTTCGGCCTGCTGAACAACTGCCCGAATGTCAGATGCCCCGAGGGGCCTCTGCTTGTCAAAGACCTGACAGGGTCTTTGCCTACCGGCAATGTATACGCGCCGCCTATAACAACGATTCAGCCGCCGCAGCCCCAGCAGTCAGGCTCGACTTCGACATCGCCTTCGATCCAGCCGATACAATGAGAAAGTAGAAAACCTAAGAACGACTTTTCTTTGCTCTCGCGGCCTTCGAGCATCGGGGTCCGCGAGCGATTAGTGCTCCTATGAAAACCTAGTGCTCCGGAGGTATACAGACGCCCGGCAGAAAACCTACTCGGCTTCGGTGGCCTAAGCCAAAGCCGGTGTCCACCGAGGATGAGTGCTCCTAAGAAGACTTAGTGCTCCGGAAGAG
>CAILMU010000046.1 GCA_903835325.1 uncultured Microcaldota archaeon
GGCGAACCTCTCCTGCTGAATCCTGCATACGTACAGGACATCAGCGCTCGAATATTGCGGCTCGCTCTTGAGCGATACCTTGAAATCGAACCTCTCTTTCAGCTCTTTGAGGTATGTCGAATCCATCTCCAGCCCCCTGGGCGAGACCAGCGTCACTTCTGCTCCGAACATGCCGAGGGCATATACGAGCGAGCGCATGGTCCTGGCGTGCTTCAGGTCGCCGAGGAGCGTCACATTGAGCCCCTTTATCCTGCCCTTGCTCTTCTTTATGGAATAGAGGTCAATCAGGGTCTGGGTCGGGTGCTGGTTCGCGCCGTCGCCCCCGTTTATCACAGGCTTCTCCACGGAATCCGCTGCCAGCCTGGCAGAGCCTTCCTTCGGGTGCCTGACGACTATCGCGTCGGCATATCCGGCAACAGTCCTTATCGTATCCACGAAGCTCTCGCCCTTCTTCAAGGAGCTCGTCTCTGGAAGGAAATCTATGTACTCCATCCCGGAGTGCAGAGCCGCAGACTGGAAGGAAAGCTTCGTCCTTGTTGATGCCTCGAAGAACAATGTCGCGAGGACTTTGCCTTTCAATGCGTTGCCGCTTCCTTTTGCCGCTATCTCGCCGGCCCGCTCCAAAATCTTCTCTATATCCGTCTTCTCGATATCCCTGATGGATAATACGTCCATAGAATCCGCCTCATGTATTTTCCGCATTTCTATGGACCGCAAGAAATAAAACTATGCGGAAATAGCGATGCTGTGGCTGGTTCGCAGTTCACGCATCTGCAATCTATATAATACCTCCCGGCTCTTTTCCATCCATGCTCATCGTTTTCGAAGGCATCGACGGATGCGGGAAGGACACGCAGATAAAACTGCTCAAGGAGAAGCTCGGGGCAATAGTGTTCAAGTACCCGACGCAGACCAACAAGGTCCTGAACGATTATCTCGCGAAGAAGATATCTCCCGACCCCAAAGCGCTCTTCCTCACATTCCTATCCGATATAGCAGAAGACCAGAAGAACGTCCGCAACGCACTCGCGTCCAACAAAACCGTCATCCTCGACCGCTACGTCTTCTCGACAATCGCGTACGAGATAGACGGGATCGATTATCCGAGGGGGAAGCGGATCGTGGAGTCGATAGGATTCCTGAAACCCGACCTTGTGATACTGCTGGACATAGATTCCAAGACATCCCAGGAGAGGAAGCGGAAGCAGAAGGAGCTGGACAGGTATGAGGAGAACTCGCAATACCTCGATAAGGTGCGGGCGAACTTCATCCGGCTCTACGAAGATAGATTTTTAACCCCGAATTGGCAAAGAATCGATGCTGTAAGAAGCGTGGACGACGTGCACAAGGATATAATGCGCGTCGTGAAACGCTGAATAGCAGTATGATAGACGCTCCGTTCGTCTAGAGGCCTTTTTGGCTTACGCTCCTCTCAGGGCAAATCTCGAGAAACGAAATATCGTTTCTCGGGCTCCCCGCGACGCAAAGTCGCGTGGAACCCCTGGGAAAAACCATTGAGGAGAAACAAACAAGAAGGCCAGGCAAACCGGTCAAGGATTATGGACTTTCAAGGCCCTTTTGACTCAGGTCCCAATTCAGGGCAAAAGCCCTTGGGGAAAACCATGAGGAAATACAAAAGGCCGAAGTCCTCCATCGACCTGGGTTCAAATCCCTGACGGAGCAGAATTTTTTTTCTGAGACTCCCGAGTTCGACCTATA
>CAILMU010000047.1 GCA_903835325.1 uncultured Microcaldota archaeon
ATGGTTCGAGCGAATGACTTTTCCAGAGTCGGGATTGCCTTTTTCACAGTGAACGGAGCTGTCAGCATTCTCCTGTTCGCTGGCGTTCTCGTCTCTACGCTGATTGAATCTTCACCCGTGATGGGATTTGTTACAAGTCATTGACCGATCAGAGTGAACTCATAGAGAGGATCGAAAAGCTGATCACCGATGTCTATCGTGACAGGTCTGTCTATCCCTGGAGAGATATCGACAGGCGGTCGCTGGGATTCGAGGAGATTTTTCGCTCGCGTCTGCCCGATTGGCCCCTGAGGAACCAGACCGACATTGTCAATGATGGAGCAATATCGATTGCGTTTCTTTTGCATCCCGGCCATTACATCGGCGTACCGACCCGCGATGGTATCGAAACCCGGATCAACAGGCTTGGCGGAGCCTGCTACATGGCGCTAGTGGAAATCAGCCATGTCGGACCATTCGTGCGCATCAGGTTTACCCGCGAGACTTTCGATCGAGAAACTGGCACGCTGGGCTATGATGAACAGGATGCTCCGTTTCGAGATGAGGATCGTCGATTTCTCGATTCCATGAGAACGCTTTTAGAAGAGAGCGGCATGGAGATACTTTCCAGGGAGATTCTGGACCGCACCGTTCCCGACGTGGAGCTGGATGTGACCCCGATCGGATACGCGACCGTCTATCACTGTCTATTCGATGAAGAATGACAAGGTGGCAGGTAGTTGACCACGATTCCCTTAATAGAAACGTCCGACCCGTCGCTGGCTCCGGTCATCGCGAAAATCGTCGCGGGCATGCGCCTGACGCTGGAGGATGGGCTGGCGCTGGAGGGAACTGGCGATTTTCATTCCCTTTGCGAAACCGCGGATTTCGTTCGGAATCGTCTTCACGGGAAACTGACCGGATACATCATAAACGCCCATCTCAACTACACCAATGTCTGTATTTCAAGATGCAGCTTCTGCGCTTTCAGCAAGGATGCCGGAAGCCCTGATGCCTACGTGATCGACCCCGAAGAAGCGCCGTCACGTGTCAAAGGCGATGTCGATGAGATTCATCTCGTCGGCGGCATAAATCCAACGCTACCGCTGGACTATTTCATCAGCCTTATCAGGAACATGCATCACGCTTTTCCGAAGGCTACTATTAAGGCCTTCACGGCAGTGGAGATTCATGCGCTTGCGGAAAAAGAAAAGATGCCGGTGGTCGACCTTCTCAGAATCTTAAGAGACGAAGGACTGTCGATGCTTCCGGGTGGAGGAGCCGAGATATTCGCCGAGGAGATCAGGACCCGCATCTGCCCGAAAAAGGCCGATGCCGACGCGTGGCTCGATGTCCATCGCAAAGCGCATCAACTGTGGATTCCATCAAATGCGACAATGCTGTTCGGGCATGTCGAGAAGCCGGAGCACAGGATCGATCATCTGTTGAGGATTCGTAGTCTTCAGGATGAAACACATGGATTTCTGGCGTTCATTCCCCTGCCCTGCCTTTCTCAGGAAAGCGATGGAGAGAATTCGGCCAATTATGTCGACGGGGTAATGGCTCTTCGGCAGATAGCAATCGCGCGACTTATGCTGGACAATGTCCGCCATATCAAGGCATATTGGAAAGCGCTCGGAATTCGTCTTGCCCAGGCGTCATTGCGCGCCGGGGCCGATGACCTGGATGGAACAATCGTTTCCGAGAAGGTCATGGAATCCGCGGGAAGCGATGCGCCATCAAGCCTGAGCGCGGACGAAATCGAGCGTCTTATCATTGAAGCCGGACTTGAGCCGTACCGTAGGGATTCATTTCATCGACGGTTGGAGGTTAGATCTTGCCTGTATCACTGAAGCTGGGAGCAATGAGTTATCTCAACGCAGAGCCGCTTGTATGGCCGCTTGAGAAAGGGATAATTCCGCATGCGCACACTATCATCCGGGCGCGGCCGAACGAGCTTGTCGAGAAACTGGCAAAGGGTGACCTGGACTGTGCGATAACCTCCGTCGCCGCCCTATTGAAACATCCCGATCTGGTTCCGCTGCCGGATGTCGCGGTCTGCGCGCGAGGCGCGGTCGCAAGCGTGATTCTCTTCCATCGCGACTGGATGCAAAACCTGAACACGATCTGGCTCGATCCGGCAAGCGTGACCAGCAACCTTCTCGTGAAGATCCTGCGCACCACATCCTCGGAGGCGCATTGCGCTTTTCTGATGCCGGACGGCAAAAGCGAGCCACCGATAGACCAGCTTCCGGCCAGCACGGGGCGGCTGCTCATCGGTGACGAAGCGCTCAAGCATGCCAGGGACGAGGGAGAGAAATTCACCTGCACGGACCTGGGAGCCGCATGGAAGGAAATGACCAACCTGCCGTTCGTTTTTGCTCAATGGATGGCCAGGTCCGGCGATATCGCAGGCACGCTGACCGCTCTTGTCACGAGCGCCCGCGACTGGAGCCTTCTCCATCTAAGCGAAATCATTGGCCCGCTTGCCGCGAGCCATGGCCTTGAGCCCTCGCTTGTCGACCGCTATCTCCGGAACAACATCACCTACATGCTCGGTCCGCGCGAGGAAGCCGGTATGCGCGA
>CAILMU010000048.1 GCA_903835325.1 uncultured Microcaldota archaeon
AGCTTCTTCCCGTACACCGAGCCGAGCCTGGAGATAGAGGTCTATTATGAACCGAGGAAGCAATGGCTCGAGCTCGGGGGCGGAGGCATCTTCAGGCCTGAAGTCAGCGGCCCTCTTGGTTGCAACTGCCCTGTCCTTGCCTGGGGCCTGTCATTGGAGAGGCCTTTGATGCTCATGCTGGAGCTGAATGATATCCGCACATTCTACCGCAACGACGTGGAATTCCTGAAGGACGCGAGGCTGGACCCATGAAACTTTCCCATATATTCATCGGAGTGCTCGGTATAATCCTCTTCATTCTCGCCGGCGCATTCCTCTACGTGCTGGTCGCCACCCCGTCCCCCAACGAGCTGGCAGCCAATTCGTCATCCTTTTCGATCCAGGGGTTCGGCTCTGCCGGGGCATTCGGCTATGCGACGGTGAAGTACAGCGGGAAAGGCAATCTCACCCTCATCGCCTACCAGGGCGAGCCCTCGAAGACGGTCTATGTGATCGACGACCCCCAGGCCATCGATTCCACGCACATGTCCGACCTGGTCAAAGAGCTTACAGACGGCCTCGGGCCCTACGGGTACAGGATAATCCTGAGCAACACGACCCTCGTGAATGACGGCATAAACGTCATCCCGGCAGGTGCCATGCCCGCATACGCGCTTTACAGCCTGAAAGAATTGCCCTCCAACGATACGGTTTACAACCGCACAATCATCCTGATAGGCTCCAAGGACCTTCTCCTGGGGAATGGGATAAAGAAATTGTCCTGGTACGACGATCTGACACCTGATGAACGCAGGCGCCTGCTGGTCTACAACGGCACCCTGGACGAGTATATCGCGAAGGACAAGGCGAACCGCACAATGGTGGACGACATACTCATGATGAGATGGGCCCGGAACAGCAACGCCACGGTAAACATCGCCGGCAATGCCTCCAGGACCTACTCCATAACCCTCGGCAATTCCACCCATGTCAGGGTCATCTATAATCTCGGCGATGCCAGGGGCGTCGCGGATTCGGAACCCCTCATCCAAAGCGGGCAAGCGCTTGTCCCGTCGCCCCCGAGCGCCTTCGCATGGGAGAAATCCACTTTGCAGTACACATTGAACACCACAAATGGCACGCCCGTCTTCACCGTGCTGAAAGACGGGAAAGTCATGCAGATGGATACATTGCAGCGCGTCACCGACGAGAACGTCTTCATAGAGATGCTCCATTTCAACGAGCCTGGGGACTACATCCTCAATGTCAGCGACAACTCGGGCGTGATCGCCTCCGGCATCCTCCACGTCAAGGACTTCCAAGTGTCCCTGAAGAGCCATATCGGCGTCTCATACACATTCCTCATGACAGTGGACGGCGCGCCGCTGGACAACTCCGAGGCGTATGTCTCCATAAACAATTCCACCGACAAGAAGAAATTCTTCATCAGTTCAGGCCTCATGACGATAGGGGCGAAACTGAACAAAGGGTCCAACACGTTCAACATCGCCTACATGGGAAGCACCATGCCGATTCCGGTCGAGAACAACGAGGAATCGTTCCTCAGCTTCTATCTCACCTACGGTGTGCCGGCTCTCGCTCTCGTCCTGATAGTCTATGTCGGTGCGCGAATGACCCGGACGCCGACGTACCGGCTGCGTTTCGGCGATAGCGTGACATACGTGCGCGAGGAGGTGCATCTGAAACCTGACGATGCCGTCGAAACCATATCGCAGGCCCGCAAGGACATGGGCCTCGGAAAAGCGCCGATCACCCAGCACGAGTACGTGATGTCCCTCAAGAGGCATTTCACCAAGGGCGCCGATGTGACTGAAGGCAACCTCGAAGGGCTGCTCAAGAAGCTCATCGACAAGCACAAGATAGAGCACCACCGCGAATACTACCAGATCCGCGGGGAGGGCGATGTGCGCGCCAACACGCTGCGCAGGATGATAAAGGAGAAGCTCATAGAGAACGGCATATCGTTCCGGGAGATAGGCAACAAGTTCGTCACCAAGGACTACGAGATAGGCCTTTTCGGGGAGAAATTCGCGCGCAAGGCGGTGATAGTCGTGGACGATGAATCCGAGATCGCTCGGATTATGGCGAAAACCGACCAATCCGAGCTCGCGAAAATCAGGATAAAGCAGGCGAACGGCATGCTCTCCTTCGTGCCGATAGACCGGCTCGGGGAATCCCTCTAGGAACGGGTGCTGGCGTGCGTTCAATCGGCTCCATATGGGTCCTGCTCCTTCTTTGCATCATCCTATCCCAACCAGCATCCGCATCCTACGTCACGCCCCCTCTCCAGAATGTCAGCGACTACAATCTTCTGCTTTCCAGTTCAGGAGCGCTCGATGGCAGCTACAATGATGCAATCGCCTTCGGCGCCAGCGTGCCGTTCTCTTTTAACGGGCACGCGGGGACCCTCTCTTCTTCTGGTTCGCTCGATATCGCAGGATTTTCAGTCATGGTCGACAATTCCACCTACCCCGTTGATGGCCTGTCGCTGCTCCTAGCAAGCGGAAGCAACATGTCGCACCTCGGATATTTTTCCGAAGGCGACATCTTCAAGCGCTGCGACATCAACAGCTGCTCTCCAATCAGCGATGCCTGCGCGGCCCATTGCGATTACGATGGCGACTACTGCGTGGAATACGAGAACAGCTCATCATTCGGTTATGATTTGATGGTCGATTTCAGTTTCAAGAACATATCCGAGAGCGTGGAGACGCATTCGAGCATGGTTCAGGTGCCGGATTTGATTTTTTCTGCGATGCAGGATTCTTCCGGAGCTGATACGCTTGATATCAACATCAGCGGATATGCCCGCTTCCTCTACGTTCTCGATGACCGGCAGATGGGTTTCGGCGATACTTGTTACGACCAGTTCATCAACGGCTCCGCGGATATCCCGATATCCCTGAACGCGTCCTATCCTGTAGCCGGGAAAAACCGGCTCTTCTTCCTGGTCGCGCCCATCCTCAGGGAGCAATGGTACCGCAACAACCATTTCGATGTCATAGTGTTATCCCAATCCCCGCTGTACCAGGCCAATACCTATTTGAACTCGAATATCACCCGCAATCTGACGCTCAGGAATTACGATATCAACGAAACGCAATACGGCCTGGAGAGGATCGTCTCGAATATCACATACCTGCAACCGCCAGCGAACCTTACTACTCCGGAAAACCCGGACAACCAGACCAATTCGACGAACTCCACCAACTCCACAATCGGGTGGCAGATGGTTGAAGGTTTCTCGGAAAATTTCAACCTCACAAGCCCGTATCTTTTAGAGGACCAGAACCATTCCTTCGCCTATATCTACGTATTCAACAGCACATACGACGGCCTTGGCATCAACAACCTTTCTATAATCGTCTACGACAGCTTCGGCCAAATGGGCGGATACAGCGAGAACATCACGAGCAATATGCTTTCCTTCAACAACCAGACGGCAGAGAACGGGGCGCCTATAAACTCCACTTTCGCGCGAAAAAGCAAAGGATTCGATTACGGCGTCCTCTCACCTGTCCAGATGAGCCTCGGCCTGGTGGCGTTATTGGTCATCCTGATGTTCCTGAACTCCTGGCTTCTAGGCGATGCGGAATCGAAGATATTCTGAATTAAAAAAAAGATTCTACTGCTGCTTCTCTCCGACAGCGAAAGTCCTCTTCAGCTCCACTATCTTGACCTTGCAGGTCTCGCCTTTCTGGGCGCCTTTGACGAAGACAATGAATCCTTCGACCTTGGCTATCCCATCCCCCTGCCCACCCTGGCTCTCGATGGTGACATCGACCATGTCTCCGACGGCGACCGGTTTCGGCACATCGAACCGTTTCGGCTTCCTTTCTAAATTCCCCTTGTCCTCATCCATCCGTTTCACCTGCGTTTATCCGTAGATAATTAGCACCCTTTAGGGTAGAGCTTTACCTGCTCTCTTCCTGGCCGATCTTGCCCCTCCCGACGACCACACCTTCGATATCCGGCAGGTCGTTCTCAAGAGGCTTCGGCGTTTCCAATACCATGGATTTCCTTTGGCATCTATTATTTTAAAATAGTTCGGCTTGAGATGTCCTGGTAGCAAGACAGACGTGACCATATGCCCCGCTTCAAGCTCGTGATATTCGATTTCGACGATACCTTAGTCCATCTCAAGGTCGACTGGAACGACGTGAAGCGCGAGGTCCTGAAGATAGCGATAAAAGAGAGGATATTCCTGGATTCCAAAGAGCATCTTGTCGTGATAGGGAACCAATTATCCAAGACAAGCTCCCTCAAGAACGAGCTCGACGACGTCTATCGCAGGTATGAGAAAGCCGCCGTAGACCAGAGCAATTATTCCGCGATACCCCATATGGCTGCTCTCGTGAAAGAGCTCCACAAAGAGGGCTACAAGGTGGGCCTGGCCAGCGGGAACCACACGAGCAACCTGCGCGCCATACTTGCCCGGCTCGGCATCCTCAGGTCGTTCGATGTCGTCTGCGGAAGGGATTCGATATGGAACAACAAGCCAGCTCCGGACCAGCTCGTCTTCATAATGCAACGGACAGGGATAGAGAAATCAGAGGTCATCTTCATAGGCGATTCGAGATACGATGAGGAGGCGGCCCGGGCGGCCGATGTCGTTTTCTTCAAGGTGTCGAAGCCGGCGAGCGAAACAGATGTCCCGAAAATCAGGGAGCTCCTTTCGTCGTAAATGATCTCGCAGAACGAATCTGCATCCCAAATCATCTACATCAATTCGTATTTTACGCCGAACTTCCCGCACAATCCGATTATCTTCTCCCTCTGCCTCGCATTCACTTCATCCTTGGATATGATGACTTTCGCCACTTTCTCGGCATTCCGCACGATTGCCTGCCTGAACATATCTTCCGTAAGCGCGTCTACAAAGTATTTCGGCAGCATATGTCCGAACGCGTATGCGCTCTCGAGCTCCATCTTGGTGAAAAGCCTCGGGTAATGCCCCCCTCCAACCCCAAAAACCGTCTCGTACGTCTCGTTCCGTTTCATTCCCCTAACTACCGCGTTCGCTATCGCTTTGCCAGCTTCCTCATCCCGCCATTCCGTTTCCGTGGTCCCAATCTCCACGAATATTATCGGCACTTCGCAGGTCGGGCCGTGGTGGTCAGCTTCGATGCTTGACTTCCACCCTACCCTTTCCGCTTCCTTAGCTATCTCCTGGAAGAGGATTTTGAGCCTGCTTCCGGCAGCTATATTCAGCTTCTCTGATTCGCCTCCCATCTCAGCCTTTCCCCAGTTCCCCGGGATATGGGCTGTGAGCATCCTGTCCTGATTTTTGCTCTTGTGCGTGCTCAAGACAACCAGGCAGTCGGTCTCGAAATCCGTCGGCACATCCAAAATCAGCTCGACTTTCGTATCTATCAGCCGGATATCATCCTTCTTCCATTCATCTGTTCCGTTCGGAGAGAATCCATGCTCTTCGATTAAATGTTTCGCGATATTCGCGCTCGCGATGTTCTTGGATGAAAACAGGATTATCATCTACAGCACCAGCAATGCGGCCGTACAAACTATCGGCACAGTGAGGTTGTCCTCCAATATGGGCAGGCTTTCCGCCAATGCAGCAAGCATAGCGAGTGGCACTATCAACGGCCCGATGAGCATATACGCCGGGAGCGAAGCGAAGAACAGCGCTATCGACCCCTCGACCGTCTTCTTGTCATTGTACGGGAGTTTTATCCTCCCCATCCGCCCTACGATAGTCGATATGGCATCCCCGAACGCCAAAATATATATCACAGCAGCTATCTCGGCGCTGTCGCTTAGGAATGTCAGCGCGATCAATACTCCGAGGGCATAAGCCGCAGAACCCCATCCAGGAAGCGGCGCATCCGCCCTCTCGAAAAGCCTCTCGAACCAGTCCACGAAGAATATCCTGGCGCCCTGTATCCGCAGGTTCATGAGGATGGTGCCGATTATTATCACAAAGAACACCGCAGCGGTCATGAATCCCCTCCCTAAAATCGCGAGGAGGAAGAGCGTGATGATGCCGACCGCGACATGGAAAATCTGCCGGTTCGTCTCCTTGTTCATCTTCCCCCCTCCATATCTTTGGGTGCGTATCTTTTCCACAAAAGATCCGTGACATAGTACGCGACTATCGCCATCGGCAAAGCCCCGGCGATATCATGGAAGACATGCACCCCAAGGTTCAGCCTGGTGAACGATACGAATAATGCGAAAAGCAGGAAGAGCGGGAAGCTCTTCTTATCGATGAAGCCTATCATGAGCGTGAATGCCACAGCCGCATGCATGCTCGGGAAGGAGTACCCCCAGGGGCACCACTCCAGGCCTGCGCACGGCCTCGCTTCCATGAGCACGCCCTTTATCAGGGACACGATGATGATGCAAAGAAGAAGCGAAAGCAGAAGCTTGAGCCTCTTCCCATCTCGCCTCTCTGCGAAGAATACGAGAGCCAATACCAGCGCTGCGAAGACGTAGGAGTTGCCTAGCAAGGTCCCAATCTCGGTCAGAATCGGATTATTGACTGAAAGAGCGAGCGTTGTGAGCGTATCCATCGGATTCAATTGGCATCACAAATTTATAAACCAAAATGTGGCGAGCGATGATGCGCTCATAAGGGCGAAATATACAGCTGCAATCGACTTCTTCCCTTCGCCATCCGCTATCGCAGACGACGCGATCAACGCGTAAATCACCAGATACGGCGGGATTATCGACAAGGCGAAGGCTATCGTGGCCTGGCTATCATCTCCGCCAAGTATTCCCTGCATCCCTGACAGCAACCCTATCGTCATCCTGAATATCAGCGGAATCAATATCGCCCCGAACAGGAGCGTGTATTTCTGCATGGCCATCATCTGGCCCCGTTCCCTTCTCATCTGCGATGCGACGACCATATCCTCAGCAAGGGCGCCGATGCGGTCAAGGCAGTTCGTCCTTATCATATGGTTGAGCATAACGCATGCCCGGTCCAGCATGGCGGAATGATTCCGTTCCGCCAAGTCAGCAAGCGCCTTATCCAGCCCGACATTCATCGCTAGCTGCCTCTGAGTCTTCTGCGCCTCTTCCGAGAGCGCGCCGTGGTTCCCTTCCTTGATCAAAGCGAAGATCCTCTCCGGTTTGATGGATGCCGGGAGCGAGCTTATCGCGAAAAGCGCATCAGGAAGATGCCTTTCTATATCCTCTTTCCTGTGCTCGTCAGAATAGGAAGAGTAGACGAGGAAGACGGAAGCAGCTATCCCCGCAACCATCAAAACAATCTGCATTTCCGGAAACAACACAAAACCCGAAACGAAAAGGATTCCGGGCACCATCATTTTCGAATCGAACCCTCCCCTTTCCCTGAATGATGACTCCGGCATCATGGCCTTGCCCACAAGAAGTATCAGGATGCTGGCCAGCGGGAACACCACGAGCATCCCGAGGGTTATCTGGTTTTCCCCGATATCCGAGTTCAGCGCGGTTTTCCCAAGGACAGCATACACAAGGAAGAATGTCGGGGCTATCGCGCTCGAAATCATGAAAAGCAGTCCGAACATCGCCATCCTGGCCGAATGCTCCTTGATTTTGTGGCTCTCCCTTGCCAGCATGTCATCGCCCATCCGCCTCAGTTCCGAGCCTGGGCTTCCGATAGCGTACGAGTTCAGCAGTTGCGAGACTGCCCTCTTGATAGTGAGAGAATCAGTGGATGAAGAGAATGATGAGAACGATTTCGCGAGGCTTATCCCCTCTTTCTCTTGTGCGAGGACAAATGCGATTTCCTTCCCGATATATCCCCCATTCTCGCGTATCCTTCCCCTGCGATTCGACCCATCACCACCAAACCTCTCATATCCAGCATCCTCGCCCGCTATCGCGAGCGCCTGCTGGAAGGGTATCTTCATCTCGAAGAGCATGCCCACGCTCCGAAGGAAGAAGGGCATCTCGCTTTCCATGGCGGCGGTTCTTCTCTTCAATTCGATTCCAGGAAGCAGGAGGAAAAACGCGAAAACGACAGCGAAAGAGATGAACGCGCAAGCAATAATCAAAAACAGCGAATCCGAGTTGAAATCCGAGATTATTGAAAAAACGAAAAGAACCGATGCGGACGTTAATGCAATCATAACCGAGACGAATACGGCCATTGTGGCGTATCTTTCCGGCGTCAAACCGATTCGCAGGAAAGCTATCTTATCGAGCGACTTGCTTTTGACCCCAAAATCCGGGAACATCTCCGCGAAACCAGCAAATTTCTCTATCATGATCTCACGTTTTCACGTCCGGAAACGCGTTCCGATTCGCATTTGATTTTATCCCGAATAGCTCGCATTGGACGATTTTGAAGAAGTTTTCGAAATCAGGCCCGGCCCGCTTCATCATCTTCGTCCTGCCCTTCAGCTCTTGGACGAGCTCTTTATGGCTCATCCCGAACGAATCCCCTGCTTTCTCGAAGAGCGCGCTCCTATCCAGGCTAAGCGCCTTTTTGCCGTTCGGTATCGTTCCGTCGTATAGAATCCCTGGCACTCCGCGTTCATTTAATTCGGCGATGGCGACTACCTTCCTCACTTCCCGCTTGCTCCTCCTCACAGGGTCGTATGACAGCATCCTGCGCTGGATTACAAAGCAATCCAGGCTTGCAAGGTCCTGTTCGGCTATCCCGAACGAAATGAGCCTCCTTATGCCTTCATCCACGCTCTGCGCGTGCAGGGTGGCATAGCTTCCCCTTGCCTGCCCTGCCAGGAGCACCTCGAATAGAGCTTCGGCTTCTTCCCCGTTCCTCACCTCCCCGACTATCATCCTGTCCGGCCTCATCCGAAGCGAATCATACACCAGATCCTTGAGCGTGATATCCATATCGCGGTTGGCTACCAGCCTCACCTGGTGCGGATGCGGGATGTTGATTTCCGGGGTCTCCTCTGCGATCAATATCCTCTCATCCGCTGGGACAAAAGAGAAAAGGGCATTCAGCGTTGTTGTCTTCCCGCTCGATGTGTTGCCTCCGATAACTACTGAGCAGTCGCACTGCATGATGATAGACAAGAGGGCCAGGGCCTCGATATCTATCGTCCCATTATCAGCCAGTTCGCGCGGGGAGAATGGGTTGCTCCTGAACCTCCGAATAGTTATCTCCCCCGCTGATATCGGCGATAGCGAAGCATGCAATCGTGAGCCATCCGGAAGCATGGCATCCAGCCTCGGGTTCTGCAGGGTGATATGCCGTCCGATATGCCTTGCCATCCTGTTCGTCGCATCCGAGATAGCCTTCTCATCGCAGAAGCAGGCGTTCACAGCCTGCCAGCCCTTCTCCCGTATATACACGTACGCCTTCTTCATCGGTCCGATGATGCTTATCTCCTCTACCTTTTCGTCAGAAATCAGCGAATCCAAGAAAGCGAACCCGTAGATATGCATGAGCGCCATCTTCGGGAGGTATGCCCTCTGATCCGGCTCGAGATAGATGCCGAGCGCTTCTGCAGATTCGTTCAAGATGGAGCGTATCATCTCCTCCCCTTGCTTTCTCGTGGCCACTCCCGCGCTCCTTGCCCTTTCCCTGAACCTCTCTTCTGTCGCGACGATGAGCTCCTCTTCGTCCTGGCTGAGTATCGGCATGTCCAGCCTGTAATCGCCATCCCTGAGAATCCGCCAGCCAAGCAAGTAGAACATCCCCTAGAACCCCTGGTATCAAGGGGATTTTTTAAGGGTTGATGATGGGTTTCGGGAAGCCTATTGCGCGCACAACAGTTCTCATTTCAAGAACGAAATGTTTTTATTTTGAGAACAATATGTTCTTAGCATGAGAACATCTATTCTTTCGAACGACAAACGGGAAACGCTTTTCCGATATCTGATCAATCACCCGAAGGAGCCCCTCAAGGTCCGCTTGCTCGCAACGGAATTGGGGGTCGCTCCGAGTTTCGTGAGCATATTTTTGAAATCGCTCAGGAAAGAAGGCCTCGTGAAAGGGGATTCGCTCGACCCCGGTTCGCCGGAATTGCGGAGCTGGAAGATATTGCTTAATATCCAAGCGATAACGCCATCCCTCAGCAAATTCGCACGCATGCTCGGCGCCAAAGGGATAGGCCTCTACGGCAGCTGCTCGGATGGCACAGACACGCCGGAGAGTGATCTGGACCTCTGGGTGAAGATAAATATCCCACCGCCCGATATCGTCATCGCCAAGGGCAAAGCCCTGCTCCGGGAAGCGACGGGCCGGGAGATCAGCGTCTTCATAGTGACTAAAGAGCGCATTATCAGCCTTCAAAAAACCGATCCGTCATTGTATTGCTCGTTGTCGCATTCTTTCCATCTTTGGGGTGAAATGCTTGATCAGTCTGGATGATTGCCTTGAGAAAGGGCTGATAAAAAAGACCGCTCCGTCGAAAGAGCAGGCGAATTCAGCCATATCCAAGGCCAAGGTCCTTCTGGAAGAGGCCAAAGCCGATTCAGAGGACCATCGATACAACTCCGCTGTGATGATGGCGTATGCCGCCATGTTGAACGCTTCGAGGGCTTTGCTTTTCCGGGATGGATACCGGGAGCGCAGCCACGCGTGCACGATCCGCTATCTGGAGGCCGGATACAAAGGGAAAATCCCTGCGGATTCGATTAGTCTGCTCGACCACTATCGGGAAACCCGGCACGAAGTCCAATACGACAGCTCCTATCTTGCGGATGAGGATTCCGCGAAAAATATCCTCCGCTTCGCGCAAGGATTCATAACGCTGGTCGATAGTCTTCTCAGGAAATGATTCCTGCGGATAAGATACCTAAAAAAGCCATTTCATGAATATCATCCTTATGAAAGTCGCAGTCACAGGAGGGGCGGGCTTCATCGGCTCCCATCTTACAGATGCTCTCACCAGCGAAGGCCATGACGTAACGGTGGTAGACAATCTCTCGAGGGGAAAAATAGAGTACGTGAACAAAAAAGCGAAATTCGTAAAAAAAGACATCCGAAACGAATTATCAACCGATTTGGAAAATTTTGATGCTGTTTTCCATCTCGCCGCTGATCCTGATGTCCGCTCCAGCGCGATAAAACCCGCCGTCAGCTACGATATCAATGTCGCTGGCACGTTCTCGGTCCTGGAGTCTTGCAGGAAAGCCGATGCCAAGCGCATCATCTTCACCTCAACGTCCACGGTCTATGGCAATGCGAGCGTCCTTCCGACACCTGAGGATTATCCCTGCACGCCTATCAGCAATTACGGCGCCAGCAAGCTCGCCTGCGAAGCGTATCTTTCTTCATACGCCCATTCCTACGGTATGAAATCCACCTCATTGCGCCTTGCGAATATCTACGGCGAGCGCAGCAACCACGGCGTAATGGTCGATTTCTACAACAAACTCAAGGCAAACCCGGAAGAACTCGAGATCCTTGGAGATGGGAAGCAGGATAAATCCTACCTTCACGTTTCGGATTGCGTCTCCGCCATACTCACTGCTTGGAAGAAGCAGAACCCCGTCTACGATGCGTTCAACGTAGGGAGCAAGGATAAGATGACCGTAGACAACCTTGCGAAATCATTGTGCAAGGAGCTCGGCAAGAGCCCGGAATTCCAATACACCAACACGAAAAGCGGTTGGGTAGGGGATGTGCCCCTGATGCTCCTTGACATCAAGAAACTGGAAAAACTCGGTTGGAAACCGCAAGTCTCGATGCAGGATGGTTTGCGCCGTTATCTCGATTGGCTGAAAAAGAGCGCCAAGTAATCCGCGTCACTTTCCCTTCTGAGTCGCCGAGCCATATACCTTCTCGGTCTTTTCCGCGATAGATACCCAATCAAATTCCTTCAACAGTATCTTTCTTCCTGCCAAAAGGATCCTCTCATGCCCGACTTCATCATCCAGGAAAGCGTTGAGTTTCTCTGCCAATTCCTTCTCATCATTGAAGAGGAACCGCTCGGCTTCAGTTCCGAAAAGCATTCCGAAGAAATGTTTGTAATCGCCGACCCTAGTCGAGAATATCGGTCTAGAGCAGGAAATCGCCTCGAGCCATATCAAAGGGAACCCTTCATACCTGCTCGGAAGAACGATAGCTTTGGAGTCGCAATAAACATCCCGCACCTTCTCGTAGGGCACCTCGAGGAATTCCGCATTGATGTTCTCGGCGCTAGCAAGGGATTGCAGTCTAGCCTTTACTCCTGCATCCTTCCCGCAGATGATGAGCTTCAGCCTCCTTTTCCTCAGTTCAGAGAAAGCGCGTATCAGGAGCGGGATGTTCTTCTCTTCATCCAGCCGTCCTATGTATGAGATGGCATTCCGGCTCTCGAAAGGCGTATCGCAGGTGAAAGATGGAGCCACTCCGTTCGGGATGTACTCTATCTTGTTTTTGCAGTTCGCGAGCTGTTTCGGGATTATCGTCGAGACGTTGATTATCTTCGCTGTAAAGAAAAGGTAGATCGGTGCTATGAATGTCTCATAGAACTTTTGGAAGAGCGCCAATCCTCCTCTTTGCTGAGGATAGCCGTGCAGGGTGAATACGAACGGCTTTCGTTTCAGCCAGGCTATTTTAGCCGTGAATAGCGGCATCAATGAGCCGAACCCATGCGAATGGAAGACGTCGCCCTTTTCCTTATTCAGTGCGAACAACAGGCCAAGTGACAGATTGACCGATGAGAAGAAGGGGAATCTTATGGCCGGGAATCTCCTGACCATTACCTTGCCTATCATCTCGTCCTTCCTTTCCTTGCCGGTGGTGTAGACGACGACCTCATTCCGTTCAGCCAGCTCCTTTGTCAGCCAGTAGACATGGCTCTCGATATCGCCGAGGCTTGGATAGAACGAATGGACGACCTGGATTACGCGCATGAAATTCACAACTTAACCGGATTCTCTTTCCCAACGTTAATAAAGTTGCCAGCAAGATAATCATCCCCGGTTAGCTGCGCCGGCCCGTGAAACCCCTTTCCTACTCTACCGCCAGGTTGGGCAGATCTCTTTTATGACCGACAAAAAGCCGAGGCAGCGCTTGACCTGGGATCAGTTGCGGATCTATCCATACCTGCAAAGAACGCGATTTTCCCTTCTATATGCGGCCGACTGCAGAGTATTATTAAGCCATTTGAAGAGTTAAGAACATGAAGATAGCACAGGTCACGCACCTTTTCCCTCCGGCCACAGGGGGCATAGAGAACCACGTATACTGCATCTCGAGGGAGCTATCGAAACGGAACAAGGTCGTCATCTATACGACAAGTGTCAAAGGCACGAAAAACGAAGAGCAAATCGAAGGGTTCTTGGTGAGACGATTCTGGGGCATCGGATTGCCGTTCTTCTCATCCATCTATTTCTCTCCCGGATTGATCCTAGCCCTCCTCCAATCGGATGCAGACGTTTACGCATCCCACGGATACGGATCCGTTATGCCATTTTTCACTTCGCTAGTGGCGTTCATGAAACGGAAGCCATTCGTTTTCACGCTTCATGGATATCCGAAGCTGAAAGGAGCGGGCGGCATATTCCAAGGGCTATATCGCTACCTAGTAGCTTCCGTCTTCCTGCGCATCGCAAGGAAAGTAATAGCAGTCTCCTCCGCAGCGGCGGACGACATAAAAGACGAGGTCGATATGCGGAAAATAGTCATAATCCCCGACGGAATAGACTCGGAAAGATTCGCATATGAAAATACAAAAAACAGGGACGCCATCACGTTCATCGGCAGGCTGGACGAATACAAGGGGATTGATGTGCTGGTTTCGGCATTCTCGCGCGTGAAAAAACAGTTCCCTGACGCGAAACTGCGCATCATCGGAAGGGACGAAGGGATACGAAGCGACCTTGCGCGCTATGCAAAGGAGCTAGGGGTCGATGCTGAATTCATAGAAGCCAAAAGGGAGGAGATGCCAGCTTACTACGCAAGTTCCACGGTAATCGTGCTCCCAAGCAGGTACGAAGGCCTTTCGCTTGTCCTTCTTGAATCGCTCGCCAGCGAGCGGCCCATATTCACCACCAAAGTAGGTGCCTCGCCGCGCGTCCTCAGGAGGGTGCTCGGAGGAGAGGGGAAAATTTATCTGTTTGACACTGACAAAGAGCTAGTGGAAAAAATCTGCGATGTTCTGGCGAACCCGGAAAAGTACCGGCAGATCGCTGCGCGCGGCCGCGAGGGCGCAATGAAGGAATATTCA
>CAILMU010000049.1 GCA_903835325.1 uncultured Microcaldota archaeon
CGGTCCGTCTACGTCGCGGTGAGGAGCAGCGCGACGGCCGAGGATCTCCCGACCGCGAGCTTTGCCGGCCAGCAATCCACATACCTCAACGTGTTCGGGCCTGACGATGTCGTGAAGGCGGTCAAGGACTGCTGGGCATCGCTGTTCGAGCCTAGGGCGATCTATTACCGCATCGAGAACAAGTTCGAGCACATGAAAGTGGGTCTCGCCGCCGTCATCCAGATGATGGTCCAGAGCGAGAAGGCAGGGGTCGTATTCACAGTGGACCCGTTATACCAGGACCCGAATATTTTGTCCATCGAGACCGGATTCGGCCTCGGCGAGGTCGTGGTCAGCGGGCAGATAACCCCGGATACATACCGTGTGGACAAGGAGCGCATGGATATCGTAGACAAGAGCGTGGTGAAACAGCCATGGATGCTCATCAAGATCGAAGGCAAGAACAAGCGGGTCGAGATAAAGGATGATGCGCAGGGAAGGCAGAAACTCTCTGACACCGAGATAAAGGACCTTGCGAAAATCTGCAAGAAGATAGAGGAGCACTACGGATATCCGCAGGATATCGAATACGCTTTCGAGAAAGACAACCTCTACATCGTCCAGTCGAGGCCGATAACGACGCTCACTGACAAGAAAGGCCTGGAGAAAGGGACGGGAGGCGAGCTGGTTGGCGAGAAATCATCCGGGGGCAGAGGAGCTCCGCCGACATTCATGAAAGAGGCACAAAAAGGGCAGGGCGTCTCGGCCGCGAAAATCCTGCTTAAAGGCCTGGGCGCGTCCCCGGGGACCGGCATGGGCAAGGTCCATATAATCCGCACTCCGGCTGAGATAAAGAACATGGAGCGCGGGGATATCCTAGTCACCGAGATGACCACGCCGGACTTCGTGCCTGGCATGAAGAAAGCGGCCGCCATCGTAACTGATACCGGAGGCATGACAAGCCATGCCGCGATAGTCAGCAGGGAACTGGGCGTCCCTTGCGTGGTAGGATGCGGAAACGCCACGACCATCCTGAAGGACGGGATGGAGATAAGCGTGGATGGAAGCCACGGGATGATTTATGAGGGCTTGATATCCGCTCCTGAATCAGCTGCGAAAGCTGCCGGGGGGGCAGGTGGCCAGGGGATGATGCAGGCACCGGTTCCGATAACCGGGACCAAGATATATGTGAACCTAGCGGATGTGGACCAGGCTGAGAAGATATCGCATCTCCCTGTCGACGGCGTTGGGCTCCTGAGAGCCGAATTCATGATAGCCGGTATAGGCGAGCACCCGCACAAGATGCTGGATGAGGGGAGGAAGCAGGAATTCATCGATAAATTGGCGGATGACCTGCGGAAATTCGCGGCGGCATTCCATCCCAGGCCGGTCGTGTATCGTGCGACCGATTTCAAGACGAATGAGTACAAGAACCTGCCAGGCGGCGAGAAATACGAGCCGCATGAGGAGAACCCCATGATGGGCTACCGCGGCGCGTCCAGGTACATACGCGAACCAGAGATGTTCAAGATGGAGCTGGAAGCCATCAAGAAGGTGCGCGAGGAGTATCATCTGCTGAACCTCCACCTCATGATACCGTTCGTGCGCAGGATAGGGGAGCTGCGCGCGATAAAGGAGATAATGAGGGAGGTCGACATGTTCCAGACAAGGGACTTCAAGCTCTGGATAATGGTGGAAGTGCCGAGCACGGTGTTCCTCATCGACCAGTTCTGCGAGGAAGGTATCGACGGGATTTCGATTGGGACCAACGACCTGACGCAGCTGATACTGGGGATCGACCGCGACAATGCGACGATGGCAAAAGGCTTCGATGAACGCAATGAAGCGGTGCTGAGAGCTCTTAAACGGGTGATTATCGTATGCAACAAGCACGGCGTGACAAGCTCGCTTTGCGGCCAGGCACCAAGCGTTTATCCTGAATTCGCCGAGAAGCTGGTGGAATTCGGAATCACGAGCATGTCGGTGAACCCGGATGCGGTCGAGCGGACGAGGAAGATAGTCGCGAGCGCCGAGCAGAAGATAATCCTGCAGAGACTGTCGAAACTGAGCAATGCCATGAAGGAAAGCGATGACGAGAACGTCGGTTTCGGCAGGGATTGAGTTTTCTTTTTTTATATTCCATTTTTTTATTAATTTCTTGATTTTCCCATTCTGAGATAGGGTTAAAATTGTGATGGAGTCTAAATATTAGTGTAAGAACAACGAAGAAGTGCCGCCAATGC
>CAILMU010000050.1 GCA_903835325.1 uncultured Microcaldota archaeon
ATATCGTCACCATCAATGCCGAACCGGGCAAGGTCGTCTATAAGGAGAAGCTTTTCAAGGAGGACGGCACGCAATACCGCAACTGGGACCCATTCCGGAGCAAGCTCTGCGGAGCGATAAAGAAAGGCCTCAAGACATTCCCGTTCGCACCAGGGAGCAAGACGCTTTACCTGGGGGCATCCACAGGGACGACCGTTTCGCACTTATCCGATATCGTCGGCCCCGAAGGCGAGATTTTCGCTGTCGAGATAGCGCCGCAGTGCATGAACCTGCTCCTTGCCAATGTGGGGAAGCGGGAGAACATCATCCCGATACACGCCGATGCCCGGAAGCCGTACGAATACGAGGATGTGGGCCAGGTCGATGCTCTCTACCAGGATGTCGCTCAGCCTGACCAGGATGATATCCTGCTGAAGAACGCGAAGATGTTCCTGAAAAAAGGCGGGATAGCGATGATATGCATAAAGAGCCAGAGCATCGACGTGACGAAAAAGCCGGACGAGGTGTTCGAATCAGTGGTGAAGAAGCTCGAGGGCTCATTCGATGTCGTGGAGAAGATGAAACTCGAGCCCTTCGACAAGGACCATCTTTTCGTGGTATTGAGATACAAAGGGGCGGGATGAGGGATGCCCGGAAAAGGTAAAAGGTAATAAATCGTCTTGCAGTTGCCATTCTGTGGCAATTTTATCGAAAAGCCCGAAGCCGCCTGCCTATTCGCATAAGATAATGCTCAAAGCTTTCGGCCAGGACAAATTCGTCAAAGCCCTTCTCAGCACATCCTCCAGCATCATCGTAGCCCTGGACCGGAACGGGAAAATACTCATCTTCAATGAAGGCGCCGAAAAAGCGACCGGCTTCAGGGCGAAAGAGGTTTTGGGGAAGTCCTGGTTCTCGGCATTGGTACCTAAAGATACCCGTAAATCTCTCCAGAGAGCATTCGCCCAGGTCCTCTCCAGGAAAAAGAGGATGGCGGTATACGAGAACCCCATACTAACCAAATCCGGGCACCGGTTGCTCGTCCGCTGGCACAATACCATTATCACGGATGATGGACGCGTCAAGATGACGATATCCATCGGCGAGGATATAACCGAGCGCAAACAGTCGGGCGAGGACCTGCTTTTCCTGAAAAAAGCCGTGGACTCCTCGGGGGAAGTCATATTCATCACGGATCGGGACGGCTTGATAACCTATGCGAATCCGGAATTCACCCATACTTACGGCTTTGGGCTCAAGGATGTGGTCGGCAAAAAGACCCCGAGGATACTGAAAAGCGGCATCTTCGCCAACCAGGATTATGCGCTGTTCTGGAAAAAGATCCTATCCGGCTTGACCTTGAAGGATGAGCATATAAACAGGACCAAGGATGGCGGGCTGTTGAACATAGAGAGCACGGTCGATCCGGTCATCGGCGAAGACGGGAAGATAGCGGGTTTCCTTGCGGTGCAACGGGATATAACAGAGAAAAAGAGGGGTCAGGAGGTGTTGCGCGAGAGCGAAGAGCGCTTCCGGAGGATGTTCGAGGAAGGCGGGATCGGCATATCGCTCGTGGGCCTCGATCTCAAGTTCATCCGCGCCAACAAGGCGTTGTGCAGGATCGTCGGTTACAGCGAGGAAGAGCTCAAGCGCATGAGCTACGCGGATCTGACCCATCCGGACGATGTAGAGCGCGACAAGGCCAAAGGAAGGGCGATGGGCCTGGGCAAGATAAATAACTATGATGTCGAGAAAAGATATGTCCGCAAAGACGGCCAGGTCATCTGGGTCTCCATCCATGTCTCATCGATACATGGCAAGGACGGACGGCCGCTGTATTTCCTCACCTTAACCCATGATATCACCGAGCGCA
>CAILMU010000051.1 GCA_903835325.1 uncultured Microcaldota archaeon
TATCCTCACACTCATGCGGTTATCGGTCATGCGAGCCAGCAGGCTGTTGGCCTCTTCCTCCAGCTCGGGCAACGCGTTTTCGATAAGCATGGCCTGTATGCCTTTCTTACCGAAGGCTAATGCCAGCTCCTCGTATATCCTTTGCTCTTTTGTAACCGTCTCTTTTAATGCCGATTTCTCGGCGCGGCTGCGTTCAAGGCTGGCGCAACGCTCCAGTCTCTCCTTGACCGAGCCCATGAGCTGCCGCCCCTGCTCCAGCCTGCGAGCGATATCGTTCGACCCTTTCTTTGCTGTAGCGAGACTGACCTCCACTTCCGTCATGCCGACCAGCTCGGCTTCTTGAGCTTGACGATTCTTAACCTCGGCATCGACCGTCTCCGACCACTGCCGCAGCTCAGATTCCGCCTTATTTAAAGCCTCACGCTCATCCGGCAGCGACCTCTGCGCTTCCTCATAGTCTTTATCCAACGCCGCAGCTCTTCGGGCCCATAACTCGCGGCCCTCGCGCACCGTTCGTTCTAGCCCACTGATCTCAGCCTTCAGCGACTTCGCCGTCGCCTCGATCCGGTTCTTCTCCTCCTCATTCACGCGGAAAAGCCCCTTTTTCTCCAACCCCTGCTTCCGGTAATTCTCAATTATCCTGATGCGACCCTCGACCCCGAGCTCCGTGCCGCACAGTGGGCAATTGGCCTCGCCGGCCGACAGCATATCGATTTTCTTACTCAGCTCATCCATCTCTTCCTTGAGCTTTGCATTCGTAGTCGCTAGGTAGTGCTGCCTGTTCGAGCTTTCGAGCAGCTCGGCCCGCTTCTTTTCCACATCGCTTTCCTTCGTGGTCAATTCACCGATGCGCACCTGCAACTTGGAGGACTCGGTTGAGTAAGCCGCAACTATCGACTCGAATTTCTCTATGCGTTTGCGGTGATCCCGCACACGCCCCTCGAATGAGGTTATGGCATCCCTGGCCTGCTTGATGCGCCTCTCGATATCCGCCTGCTGTTTCTGCTTTAAATCCAGGCTCTGCTTACGCTCCTGCAAAACCCGAACGGCATCCTGAGCCTTTTTCCACTCCTCTTCCAGTTGCGCAACCGTATCGCTGACACTGCGAAGTTCAGTTTCATAACTTCCCTTTTCTGCAATTTCCTTGTCCATCTGCACGATAGCTATCTCCAGGTCCCTGGCCTCGCGCTCCTTCATCCTGGCGTGCTCCCTGGCCCGAACCTCAAGCTCATCGTAGCGCGAGAGCCCTAGGATATCGGCCAGCACCTGCTTGCGCTTCGATGGTTCCTTCTTGCTGAACTCATCGGCGCGCCCCTGCACCAGATAGGCGCTGTTGATAAAGGTATCGTAATCCATGCGCAGGGTGTCGATTATCTTGTGCTCCGTTTCACGTATGACGTTCCCTGAAATCGAGCGGAAGCCGTCACCCGCAGCAGCCTGAAAATCAAGGAGCGACTGCCCGGCGCGCCGCGCCTTCGCCCTGGAACGTTTGCGTATAACCCGGTAGCGTTCTTTGCCGACGGCGAAGTCGAATTCAACCTCCATATCCGTCATACCAAGATGTATCAGCTCATCGTCGGTTTTAGCCCGCGATTTCCCCCAGAGCGCCCACGTCATCGCGTCGAGGAGCGCCGACTTGCCGTTGCCGTTATCGCCACAGAGGCAAGCGATGTGGATGCCATCGAAAGACAGGGACGCCTCCCGGTAACACATGAAATTACGCAGCGAGAGTTTGATGGGGATCATATCTGATATTCCCTGCCTTTTTCGGGAATAACTATATCCATACCTTTGATCTCAGGAAAAAGCCCCGCATGCTCGGTATGCACCGGAAATAGCTTCTTAGGATTTATCTCTCGCACGAGACGCTTTATCTCAGCGCCGGATGCATGACCGGAGACGTGCGCCTTTTCATACGGCATCAGCCCGAAGTGCTCAAGCCATCTCTCCACCTTGCCCTGCTCGATCTCGCCCTCATCGTCGAAGGGCTCGGTCCTCGACCAGATGTAGCTCGATCCCGCGTCCGGCCGGATGTTTATCAGATCCGTCAAGTCGAAGAAATCCACCCGCACGATGAAATCGCTCTGGTTGCGATGGATGTCGTCGCAGGTCACACAGTTAGGACGGTCGAGGAACTCCCGCTCCCATGTAGCGTAATCCTGCTTAACAATGGAATCCGGGTAAGCGGTGCGGTGCGGTTTGGTTATCAGCCCCCAGCCTTTTCTATCGATGTAAATAACGATATTGCCGTCGTCGAGAGAGGGCGCCCCGACGTTGCACCCCTCCAGCTGTTCCAGCAAATAAGCCTGCTTCAGGTTCAGCGCCAGTTTGCGGCCGGTGGCCCTGGCGGCCTCATAAAAGCTGCGCAGCCGCTCGATGTCCTTCCACGGGTAGTTGGCAATGACAAGGTTCTTCGTCTTTCGTACCA
>CAILMU010000052.1 GCA_903835325.1 uncultured Microcaldota archaeon
GAGTCGGGCTTATACCCTGCATTGGAATCGATTGATGAAGCCAATATCAAAATAGTGAATTTGCTTGTTGAATGGGGCGGGGCTTTGATGGGCTTCATGCACGAGGCCAAACGCGTGGACAATGCATTAAGCCATGATAGAAAAGGGAAAAACAAGCAGCTGATGCAATTGGCCTCGCGAGGATTGGCGCTGGAGAAGGGCGTCAAGATCGAGCTGGCTTTCCTGCAGAGCATCCAGGCCTCCCTGATGAATTTCGAGATATACAAGAGCGAGGTGCTCAATTGGCAGAACCGCTCTGGGGACCTCTGCCCGCATGATGTCGAAGGATTGCTCGATTCCATCAAGAGGATCGAAAGCGTCTCCGACTTGCTTGTCACGAACCAGGGTGAATTGCGGGTGATAAAATCCTTCAGCGCTGATGCGAGAGCCCTGCTTCACACGACTCCGGAGGACCGCGCTGAGGAAATCCAAGAAAACCCTCTCTTGAAAAAATACCGCGATTTTCTGGTATTGAACACTGTCAGCACAAAGCATTTCATGCTGGAACCTGAGGAGATCTTCGCCCGGATGATGGATTCGGGCTACAGTGTATCGGTCGAAGGTGATTGCTGGAAGCACCCCCTCCTCACCGAGAAGGAGATAGACACCCTCAGCAGGATGAGGCAGAACGGCCGCCCGATGCTGGAGAAACTGACCGGCAGGTACAGCCTCGCTCTCAAGATGAAAAAGGACGGCATCGACCCGAAGGAGATACGGAGGCAGCTTGAATACGCCACCCACTTCGAATACAAGGGCGAGGCGCACGATTGGCCAGCCCAGGAGATAAGGATAACCGGAAAAATCCCGCGCATCACACGGGTGCCCCGGAACCCCTGGGAGTTTGAAGGCGAGAGCGCACGGCCATCCGAATACAAGACGCCCCCTCCGCTATATTGATATCTTTTACTTTCCAAATTATTTTCGTATGAAGTTCCTCTACAACGCCCCTGCGATACTCCACAAGGGAGCTATCATCGTCGGAGACACGCATTTCGGGATGGAAGGAAAGCTCAGGAGGCGCGGGATCTTCGACAACCAGTTCAGCCTCAGATTGTTCGAGCGGCTGAAGGCGCTTATCAATGACCACAAGGCGAAGAGACTCGTCCTTCTCGGGGATGTCAAGGAGGACATCACGATGCTCGACCCCACCACCCGCTCGATACTCTCGAAGCTTTCAATGCTCGCGCAAATCACGATAGTGCGCGGGAACCATGACGGTGGGATAGAAAAGGAAGGGGGCGCGAGGATTATAGATTCGGGGGGGTTCGTATATGAAGGGCTCGCACTCGCGCACGGACACTCATGGCCTGCGGACGAGCTGATGAAATGCAAGTACCTTATCTGCGGCCACCAGCATCCCATGATAACGATGAGCGATACGCTTGGAGCAAGACACAGCGAGCCCGTGTGGCTTGTCGCTGATTGCGACGAGAAAAAACTGCTGGAGCGCTATCCGCACGCGAACAGGAAATTGAAGCTCGTTTTGATGCCCGCGTATAATCCGATGGTCGGATCCATGATAAATCACGTCGAAAAAACACATCTTGGCCCCGTTCTTAACAACAATCTATTTAAACTAGATGATGCATTAGTATTCCGTTTGGATGGTTCGAGTCTGGGAAAACTCGGCAGGATAGAGTGATGACCTATGGGTACACGGCGCGGAAGAGAAAGGTTGGAGCGATGCGCATCGTGCGGAAGAGCCGTGCCACGCGCCAAAGCGGTTGAACACAGCAAAAGGACTCATTTTACTACTGATTTGAAAGAGGATAATGTCACATACACCGGTTTCTCTGATGTATATTACTGCATCAGCTGCGCGAAGCACAGGGGCATCTTCGAGATAAAGAAGAGGGAGAACGCGCGCAAAAGAGAGAGGGAAATGTATGGATGAGATATGCTTCGAAGGCAAGAAGTATGTCGCATTGAAACATGACATCGGAAACCTACCACTCATTGTCGTGAAGGCGAAGAAAGGATACATCGCCTGCAGCTACATAGACAAGGAAACCGCTGAGAAGGTCGGCGACATCGCTGCATTCGTATCCGGCGTGAAAGACCTGGAAGACCTGAAACGGGCCAAGATAAGGATGGCGACCACCTGGGCCGAGGATCTGGGCATCCGCGAAGGCATGAGCGTGAAGAAGGCGCTCGAGCTGATGGATGCTGTCCAGGAATAGATCGGGCAAAAGACCATTATAAAGCGGACCAAGGATATGCGCGCATGTTTCTATCCCGGGGCAGCGTTAGCGCGCGCTGATGGGATTTGCGGGCGATCGAGAATCTTGTTTTTCTCTTATCTCGTTTTGTTGTTTATCCTCAGCGCCCCGAAAGCTATGAGGGGCAGGATGAACACCATGTTGCACAGGCTGTCGTTCGTGATTCCGCTGCTCCAGTTGTTCTGCATCTGTATGATCGCATGGGTCTTTGCAGCCCCGTCCGTGCACAGTTCCTTGCTGGACTGGTCGCCGAAAAGGGTCGTGCTCACATCGTTGCGGGAATCCGCGATATCGGTGCAGACATCCGGGTTCCCTGAGATGCGGGCCACATCGAAAAGGCAACTGTCCCTCTCGGTCTGGGCCCGGTAGCCGATATCGTTTCCGGAATTGGTTCCGGTGCCGAAAAGCTGGTAGATGGAATCGCATATCTGCCGCCCGGAATTGCCCTGGTCGGTGGAACCGACGCCGAGATAGGCAGCGGTTATCGCGGCCGTATGGTAGCAGGATATGCGCTGGGATATGAGGGGCATCGTATCGCACTGCGCCGTGGTCGTGAGGCCGAGGGCGCCGCTGAGGGCAAAGCAAATCAGGATGAGCGCAAGCATTATCAGGTGCGGGCCGCGCATATCCGATTCAACCCTTCTTGGCTTTCTCGGCATATGGTTTGAGGAGCGCCTTGGCTTTTATCAAGACCGTCGCGATGTCCTTCTCGGTTTTCGCCCCTGCGCAGATGACTTTCCCGTTCTTGAAGAGGAGGAGCGAGACTTTCGGCTCCTTGAATTTCAGGATGGCGCCGGGGAACTGCTCTGGCTCGTATTCCACGTCTTTGAGCTTATATGCGATCCGATACAGGTCGAGCTCCATGCCGAGCGATGCTGACGCGACGATGTTGGTTATGTCTATCTTGGGCTTCTTGGTTTTCGTTATCCGTTTCGCATAAGGCGTGAGCATCTTTATCGTCTTGTCGATCGTTTTCTCGATCATGTCGCGCTTCTTGCACCCTACGCAGACGACCTTGCCGTTCTTGAACAAGAGAAGGGAGGCTTTGGGCTCCTTGAATTTCAGGATGGCGCCGGGGAACTGCTCTGGCTCGTACTCGATCTCCTTGATCTTGTTCGCGAGGGCGTAGAGGTCGAGCTCGAGGCCCAGCGATGCTGATGCTACCATGTTCGTGATGACGAATTCGGGTTTATGTGCCAAAAATACCACCTATATATAAGTATTTATAAAGGCTGAACGCCTTTTAAATATATTGTATTTATATAGGGGGACCAAGGCACGTCGGTATAGCGCCTCATCCATGGCGTTTATAAACACTTTCGCGCATCATCTCCCTGAATAGCTGAACAACCCCACTCTAGTTCGGGGTCTAATGCTTCATGTGATATCCATGGTCAAACCTTCAAGAGGAGCTATGAGCGGCAGGACGAGGAAGCTCAAGGGCAAGAGCATTGTGAGCGTCGCGAAGTTCATGACGGAATTCAACCTAGGCGACAAGATCGTGATAACGCCGAGAGCGAAAAACATAGGTATGCCGCATCTGCGGTATGCCAACAGGCATGGCATAGTCATGGAGAAGAGAGGCACGAGCTACGTGGTCGAGGTGAAGGACCTCAAATCGAAGAAGCTGGTCGTCGTGAGCCCGATCCACCTGACCTTGTGCAAATAGAGGTGAAGAATCATGGAGATCAAATCATCCAAACCTATTCCCCTGGCCGAGGCCAAGGATATCCTAGCCGAGAGGAGCAAGGATTCTGAGATGGGCTACGAGCAGAGCCAGGCCCTGGAGAACATGGAGAGGTACACCGGGAGCGACCTGGACAAGGTCAAGAAGCTCGTTTCCGCCATCATGGAGAACAAGAAGATAAGCAAAGAGGCGGCGATCAAGATAGTGGACGTAGGCTCCGATAACCCTTCCACGATTAAGGCGATACTTTCCAAGGACAAGACCGATATTTCCGAAGAGGAGATGCAACAGATTATAAAGGACATAGCATAAGGGGGATGGATATGGAGGACTACGCATGGGTGATAGAGTACATGCCGCTAGGTCACTCCGAAGCATTGCGCAGGGAGGCGGCGGTCCAGCTCCTTGGCGTGCGGTATTTCACGCTCCTTGAGGCTACTATAGACCCGGCCTCCAACATCGTTCTCGGCCAGAAGGTATGCGTCGGCAAGGAAGGCAGGAAAGAGGTCACGCACATCAAGGGAAGGCTGAATTATTCCGACCTCACAAACGGCGCGCGCGAATTCCTGCCGGGCATGCTCAGGAAGGCCGTCGAGGAGAGGGAAGCTGATTTCATAGCATTCATCAACAACGCCAAACCAATCTCGATCCGCGTGCACACCCTGGACCTCCTGCCGGGGATAGGCAAGAAGAATATGGAGATGCTCCTGAAAGAGAGGGAGATAAAGCCGTTCGAGACCTTCCCGGACCTGCACAAACGCGTGCCTTCGCTCGTGGACCCGATCGGGATATTCGCGCACAGGATAACGAACGAGCTCGAGGGGAAGGAGAAATACTACTTGTTCACGAAACCGCCGGCGGCCCTCATGCCGAAGCCGGGCTACCGGTAATTTTCTTCCATAGCCAGCGATTTTCAGTTAGCGATTATTGGGGATTCCTATGGACTGGGACACGCTTGCGGACGATAAGACGCTGGAGAAGACGGCGAAAGCGCTTGCTGAGCGGGGATTCGGAGTTATCATCGTAAAAGACCGAAATGACGCCAAGGCGAAATTGTTCGAGCTCCTGCCGATCGGGAGCGAGATTCTCGAGAATAGCTCCACTACACTCGATGAGATAGGCGTGGGCGAAGAATTGGGGAAGGGCGGGCGGTACGTTTCAATCCGTAAAAAAATCACTTCTATTAACGACAAGGGCGAGCGCGACAAGGCGCGCAGAGCCTCAGCAACATGCGATTATGCGATAGGGAGCGTGCAAGCGATAACACAAGATGGCGAGGTGCTGGTAGCTTCGCAGTCGGGAAGCAATATCGCGCCATACGCGTTCTGCGCGAAGAACGTGGTGTGGGTGGCCGGGACAAATAAAATCGTCAAAGACAGGGATAAGGGGATACGCAGGCTGTATGAGCACTGCCTTGTCTTGGAGAACGAGCGGGCGAAGAGGGTCTATGGCTTCCCGAGCTCCCTGAACAAGATGCTGATACTGGAGAAGGAGCCGAACCCGGGAAGGATAAAACTTATTTTAGTCAAGGAGAAGCTGGGGTTCTAGGGAGAGATCACCGCGGGCTGGAAAATCTATATTTTTAAACACTACTTGACACAATCGAATCCATGCATTTGCCCCGCTTGCTAAAGAACACGGCCGGAGCCGCAGCCATAGCCAGCGCCGTTTCATTTGCCGGATGCAGGCCGGCTGTTGAGATACTTAACGATGCCTGCAACCGGAAGCACCAATGCGAGATAGCATGCATCAGCGGCGGCCGGAACGCGGATTCCTATGTCGTGCTTCAGACCCATGATGATACGATAGAACACACGTTCAACACAGATTCATTGACTTCGCAGCTCTTCCAGTACCATCTTCTCCAGGACTTGGTGGATAATTTCGGAGTGAAGACGATTTTTTTCGAAGGCGTATACAGTTCTGAGACCCTGGACGCCCACGAGAAGATGGATGAGACCGAGCCGGACCTCAGGCAAAAAGGGTTCGCTGGTTTTATCAGATGCGTGAAGGAGACCAAAGCGAGATTCGCCAAGGACTCGCCCGCGCTTCTTTTACGCGGGAAGGCGGCCGAGGATGAATGCATCGCCTCGGATCTGCGGATAGAACAGGCATATACCCATTTCCTGCTCAGGATGGGTTACCCATCCATAAACATGGTCGGCGCCGAGAACCGGGAGGCATACGATGCAGAGATTGGATACATATTTTTGATGGATGGGCTTGCGAAACTGAAGGCTGCCGGCAAGGATGTTGAGGACGCGCTTCGTAATGACCCTGCGCTTTTGGAGCGTGTGCAGAAATTGCATGAAGCGAAAAACAAGTTCAAAGGCATCGACCGAGGGAGATTCGCCATCGAAGCGACGCTTACGCGCCCTTCGGAGAATACAGCAGTCGTGATGGGCTCCGCTCATCGTGACGCGATGATGGAAAGGGTCAAGGAAGAGCCGGTCTGGAAAAGGGGGTCCTACCATTTCATCAAACAGAGGTGCCAGGAAAGCGCAGATTTCCATGTCTCCGAGGATATCGTAAGGGAAGCATTGAAAGACCCGCCGCAAGTTCACGATGGATTCGTGAAACTCGAGCTGCAACAGATGAAAAATGAATTGAAGGAAGCCAAAGCGACCAAGAATCCCGTGCGCGACCTTGTCGAAGCGAGGGCCGATGAGGGATTTCAAAACGCCCGGAATGAGATGAAGAAGTGCAAGAAATCCAAAGAGGAGCGATGCGTTTCGGAGATATCGGATTATGCATCTCGGGTCGCAAAGTTCTTCATCAAAATGTGCATAGGTCTAGATGATATAGCATGCGCATCAGATGCGGTCGATAAGATATCGTCCGTTGCCAAGGAGCTTGGCATCCCGAAAATCTGCAATGAGATCCCTGATGTGGCAAACAGGAATAAATGCGTAGATGGGGCGAAATGAATTCTCACGGTTTAAAAATCGGAATTTGGGCCCGCCCAGGATCGAACTGGGGATCTTCGCTGCGCTTAGAAATTTGATTTCCGCGGAAATTAACCACGCGAAAGATAATCAAAGAAAAAAGAACATAACGGACGAATGGATGAAAGAGAAAATTTTCCTAAAACGACGGATGAATTATATTA
>CAILMU010000053.1 GCA_903835325.1 uncultured Microcaldota archaeon
ATGCTTGTGTCGTTGATGAGGCCTTCGAGCATGCTGCTGATATCATGGATTTCCATCTGATCACCCGAATCTTCCTATTTCTAGGTCTCGTTGAAACATGATAAGGGTGTTTAAGAGGCAAAAGTAATTAAAGCCTGATTCCGGCAACCGGCAACACTTATGCCAGCTAGTGATCGATAAAAAAAATACGGGCCGTTGTGAAATCTGCGGATTTCACTTCGTTCCCATTTTCCTTTAGGTGCCGCTAATATCGCTAACGCTGGAACAAGGGAAAACGGGCCCGGTGAGATTTGAACTCACGACCTTCGCCTTAGGAGAGCGTCGCTTTAGATTCGGATCCAAGATATAAACGAGCTGATCCGATCTATCCAAGCTGAGCTACGAGCCCATTATGAAGGATTACATTCTTCCGGGCTTCTTTTTAAATAATTTCGCTAAACAAAACAAAACATGATTCTAGGCCTTTCAGCCCTCCTAGAGCGCTCCATCGAGCGATCCCTCGAGGACAACGTGGCTGTCGCTTTCTCCGGCGGGATAGACTCCACGCTGATCGCTACCGTTGCCAGGAAGCACGCCAAGCTCGATTTGATAACTGTCGGGTTGGAGGGGAGCCCGGACCTGGAATTCTCGGAAAAGATAGCGGAAGAGCTCGAACTGCCGCTCCATAAGATAGTTCCAAGCGAATCGGATGTCATCGATGCGTATAAAAAAACATATTCCATGCTCCCGCTCGAGCGCTCAAAGCTCGAGATACTCACGCCCGTTTATCTGGTCGCAAAAACCGCGCAGAAAATCGGGCACAAATCCGTTATTTTCGGCTCCGGCGCCGAAGAATTGTTCGTCGGATACGAACGTTATCTCACCTATTTCGACCAGGGAAAAGACCTGGATAAACTGCTGAGAGAGGAGTTCCGGACCCTGAAGCACCGCGATATAGCATGGGTCGAGAAGATATGCCGAAAATTCAGTCTTGAAGCGCGCTTCCCGTTCTACAACAACGACCTCGCGAAGATGATGTTCGCCGTCCCTATCGAAGACAGGATAGCCGACAGGGAGCTGAAAAAAGGGCTGCTGCGGGAAGCGGCCACGGTGCTAGGCACGCCGAAACTGGCCTTGAGCCGGCGCAAGAAGGCGATGCAGTATGGTTCAGGCGTCCACAAGATAATAATGAAGAACTCGGAAATGCTGGACCAGGGATTCCCGGCCGCGAAAACACAATCAAAAACCGTCCAATCCGTTTAATGCCTTTTCCGAATAGCCGCTTCGAGGCAGTTGCTTATCAGCATAGCGACGGTCATAGGGCCGACCCCTCCCGGGACCGGTGAGCAGTTCGCCTTCTTAATGCAATCCTCGAAATCGACATCGCCGAGCGTCTTCTCCCCTATCTTCGTGGTGCCGGCATCGATGATGGATGCGCCCTCCCTGACCATATCCGCTTTCAGGAGCCCAGGGTGCCCTGCGGCGCAGACGATGATATCCGCGTTCTTCGTATGCTCGGCGAGATCCCTGGTCTTCGAGTGGCAAATGGTCACCGTCGCGTTCTTCTGGAGGAGCATGAACGACATGGGTTTCCCCACCACATTGCCCCGCCCGATGACGGTCGCGTTTTTGCCTGAAATCTCGACCCCGTAATAATCAAGGAGCTTCATTATCCCCATGGGGGTCGCTGGCATGAACGTATCGCTCATCCCGAGGAACATCTTGCCGATATTCATCGATGTCCACCCGTCCACATCCTTCTTCGGGTCTATCCCGTCAACGACCGCCTGGTAATCTATATGCTTCGGCAAGGGGGACTGCACGATGAAGCCGTCCACATCCTCATCCCTGTTCAAGACGCGCACCAGGGAAAGCAGCTCATCCTGCGTGACATTTAGCGGAAGCCGTTTGAGGTTCACCTTCATGCCGACCTTCTCGGCCTTCTGCATCTTCTTCTTGACATACAATTCGGATGCCGGGTTGTTCCCGACAAGGACTATGCCCAGGCAGGGTTTTTGCTCCATCTTGTCTATGATGTTCTTCGCGTTCTCGAGCAGGCCGGCAGCGGGTTCGCGGCCCGAGAGTGTTTTGTACATGGATTAAGTTGTGGCTGGGAGGGGTTTTAAAAACGTTTATCGGCTTATCTAGTGTTTGATTGGGCCTGTAGCTCAGCTCGGTTAGAGCGACGGTCTTATACGACACGATCTAATACAGCCTGTATACGACTGAGTGCCTATGAAAGCCGTAGGTCCGGAGTTCAAAGGCTTTTTGACATACGCAATTCTTAGGGCAAAAACCCGTTGAGAAAAGCCGTAAGGGCGGATTATCGAAAAGCCCGAACAAATCTCCGCAGGCCCAATCTTCTGCTCCTTTAGCCGCGGAAACCGGATTATTCGCTCCCAATAAATATTTTATCATGCAATTAATCAATCATGAACCGCAACCACAAGATCCGCAGCGCCGTAATGACGGCGGCCCTCTGGACAGTGTGCTTCCTCGGAATCCTTATCGCGGCCAACTACGCCGCCCCTTCGATTTCCAACATCATTTTCCGCTCGACGCTCGCCTATCTCGATTCCCATGCGCTTGTGGTGGTCGCCATCATGGCCCTTTTCATGATCGGGGAGGTGGTGCGGCTGTTCGGTTTCCCGAAAAGCGTCCCAGCCCCATTCTTCGAGGCCATGGGCATCGTGTTCATCGTATCTTTCTTCGTGGACATGACAATCATATTCGACCAGATAAGCGGAGAGAGCGTCTCATACGCGTTCATGTGGGTGAAACAGACCTACCCGCTCATCTACATGATCGTGCTGATAATCGGCTTATTCTCGATTTTCTCTCAACGTATCTCCACTATCGAGGAGAGAAAGCCCGAAGAGAAGGCGGAAAACCAAGAGAAGGCAGAAAAGCCATGATTCGGCCATCCAAGCGGGATTCAAATGGATCATCTTCTTCTTTATTAAATTTCGTGCACGGATATCCTCATTCGGGGGATTCGGATGAGCGCTGATACCGCTGTGAAAGTTAACGGGAAGAA
>CAILMU010000054.1 GCA_903835325.1 uncultured Microcaldota archaeon
CACCTCGTACAACACGCTGATCTATGGGCGGCCGTACAATTACGGTCATCTGCGGGCGTTTCAACAGGTCGAGAACTGGTACTGTCCGGCCGCCGCCGCGCTGATGCTGGCCGTTTCGCTCTCGGCCATGCTATTGAGTCGCCGTCAGTCGTTGGAGACCGCCAAGATCGCTTTTGCCGCGGGCGTCGGACCGCTCGGCTTCGGCATGTTGCGGATGCTCTTGGGGGCGGCGTACGACCAGAACCGCGTGTGGTTCCTTTTCTGGGAGGAGGCGACCGAACTGTTGATGGTCGTCGGCGTGTGCGTTCTGCTGTGGATATTTCGCCGCGGCCTGTTCCCCGGCATCGACGCCTGGTTCCGCTCCCGGGGGAGGGGTCGTTCCCCCTTGTTCCTGTCCCGGACCTTGTCCCGGCTGCCCGCCCTGTGCTTTGTATACCTGCGAGGACATTTCGTAGACTTCTTTCTGCAGAGCTTCAAACGAGGACTTTACCTTACCGGTATCCGAACCCTTGAGCGCTTCGCGGACCTCGTTGATCGCTTTTTCCACTTTTTCCTTTGTCGCAGCCTCCACCTTGTCGCCCATATCCTTGAGCGTCTTTTCGGAAGTATAGGCAAGATTGTCGGCCTGGTTCCTGGTCTCGACCTCTTCTTTTTTCTTCTTGTCATCGGCTTCGTGAGAGGTCGCTTCTTTTTTCATCTTTTCGATATCGTCCTTGGTCAGACCGGATGAAGCGGTGATGGAGATCTTCTGCTCTTTTCCCGTGCCCCTGTCTTTTGCGCTCACGTGAAGGATCCCGTTGGCGTCGATATCAAACGTCACTTCTATCTGTGGGATGCCGCGCTGCGCGGGAGGGATCCCTTCAAGATGGAACCTGCCGAGAGTCCTGTTGTCATACGCCATCGGGCGCTCGCCCTGCAGCACGTGGACCTCGACGCTTGTCTGCCCGTCGCCGGCCGTCGAGAACACTTCGCTCTTCGCTGTCGGTATCGTGGTGTTCCTCTGAATAAGGGTTGTCATAACATTCCCGAGGGTCTCGATGCCGAGTGATAGGGGAGTGACATCGAGAAGTACCATCTCTTTTACTTCGCCTGACAGCACCCCGCCCTGGATCGCCGCGCCGACCGCGACCACCTCGTCGGGGTTCACGCTCTTGTTGGGTTCCTTGCCGAAAAGGCTCTTTACCTGTTCCTGCACCTTGGGCATCCGGGTCTGCCCTCCGACAAGAATCGCCTCGTCAATATCGGAAGGGTTCATCTTGGCGTCGGACAGGGCCTGTTTTACCGGGCCTACGGTCCTTTCGATAAGGTCCGCGCACAGCTGTTCAAGCTTTGCTCTGGTCAGCTTGATCACGAAATGTTTGGGCCCGGAGGAATCCGCGGTTATGAAAGGCAGGTTGATCTCCGTCTCGAGCACTGTCGAAAGCTCGCATTTTGCCTTTTCTCCCGCGTCGCGCAGTCTCTGAAGCGCCATCCTGTCGTTCTTGAGGTCTATCCCGTTCTCTTTCTTGAACTCATCGACAAGCCAGTTGACCACTTTCTCGTCAAAATTGTCGCCGCCGAGATGGGTATCGCCGTTCGTTGATTTCACTTCGAACACGCCTTCTCCAATTTCAAGGATCGAGATATCGAACGTGCCTCCACCGAGATCATAGACCGCGATCTTTTCCGACTTCTTCTTGTCAAGTCCGTAAGCAAGGGAAGCTGCG
>CAILMU010000055.1 GCA_903835325.1 uncultured Microcaldota archaeon
AAGAGATTCGGCATCCTCCTTTCCACAAAGCCCGGTCAGTTCAACCTCGCGCTAGCAAAAAAAGCCAAGGACGAGCTTAGAAAACGTGGCTTGGATGCGCAGATACTTGTCGCTAATGAGCTAGAACCCATGGCGCTCAATAATTTCCTTTCTTTCGATTGCCTGGTCAGCACGGCATGCCCACGCATCGCCGACGACAGCGAGAGGTTCGGGAAACCGGTCCTCAATGCGGCGATGCTGAACGATTTCTTCAGTATGCTAGATGAGACGAAAAAATAGTTTTACGATAGGAAAATTAAAATAGAATTAAAAATCAACGTAGTGAAAACTTGGCTATGGAAACGATTACGAGCACGAGTATCAATCTTCCACTGCTCCGCAAAGGAAAGGTTCGCGATACATATATGATCGGCGACCACCTGCTCATGGTGTCCACAGACAGGCTTAGCGCTTTCGATGTCGTCTTCCACGAAGGCATCCCGCTGAAAGGCCTTGTCCTCTCCAAGCTCTCTATTTTCTGGTTCCACCGGACAAAGGAGATAATCGACAACCATTTCGTTACCGATGCGATTCCTGCCAATCTTCCGGCCTATCTCCAGGGTAGGAGCATGATAATCGAGAAATGCGAACCGCTGCCTCTGGAATGCGTCGTGCGTGGTTATATCACAGGGAGCGCTTGGAAGGAATACCAGAAGGACGGCTCTGTCTGCGGCATCAAGCTACCCGCAGGATTGAAGAACGGCAGCGAATTACCCGAACCCATCTTCACCCCATCGACAAAAGCCCTGAAGGGCCACGACCAGAACATAGATGCGGAAGCCGCGAAGAAGCTCATAGGCGAAGACGCCTTCGAGTTAGTCCGGAGGAAAAGCATCGACCTCTACAACCACGGCAAATCGCACGCGAAGAAGTGCGGCCTGGTCTTGGCTGACACGAAATTCGAATACGGGTATGAGACTCGCGAAGGCAAGACGAGGATAATACTTATCGACGAAGCGCTCACACCTGATTCATCAAGGTACTGGCTGAAAGAGAAATACGACCAAGGGGGATTGGAGAGCCTGGATAAGCAGTTCGTGCGCGATTACCTGGAGAGCACAGGATGGAACAAGAGCCCGCCGGCACCGAAACTCCCCGAGGAGGTGCTCCAGAAGACGAGCGAAAGGTACCTCCAAGCATATAGGATGCTGACGGGCAAGGAGCTGATTTGACATATATCCGGCCGCAGCCAGTATGAATGCCATTTATAAACTTTATTGAACATCATTAACAACATGATTGTTCCTAACATGGGTGAGATAGGAAAGGTTTCAGGTCGCAGCGATGAACGCGCCAAGCCGAGGCTGAATGCGTTTGTCGCCAAAGCGCTTCTTCTCTCTACGATAACGATGTCGGCCGCATGCTATGAAGAAGCGGCAGCGACACAAGGGAATCAGGGCGCATCAGGTTCAGGTCCGGTCGCGGATGCCGGTCTTGATGCGAAGGCAGACGTGAAGGCTGATGCGAAAGCATGCGATTTCCAAAGCGGACCGGCCATAACATGCGAAACTTCGAGCGCACCGCTATCCAAACAGCTCAAGGTCGACGATACTGTGGCTTTCGAGAAATATTCCATACGGCTGGATGGGGTCGAATCCCACACAGACAAGGATCAGGCGATACTGTCGGTCCTGGATGATAAATGCAACGCTTTCTTAGGATACAAGTTCGACGAAGGAGAGACCATCACGGTCCCCCTGGACGGGAAGAAATACCTGGTGAAAGCGGATAAGATAGCCACGGGTGTCACCGAGGAATCCAGATGGGCCAACGTCTCCGTCTCCCTGGCAGGATGCGAAGCAGATGCCGCACCAGAGGCCGAAGCCGGCGTGGATGCCGCACCAGAGGCCGAAGCCGGCGGACTTGCCGATGCAGCGCTGGATGTCGAAGCAGGGCCGGAGGCGGATGTCCAATTGTCATGCACCGTCCCGTACGGACCGCCGATGACATGCGATAACGGATTCATCAACAGTATCGTCAGACCAGGGAAGATGCTTCCCTTCGATTACCAATTCGAACTCAGCCTGGATGATATCGTGACAGGCGCTGCTGGCGACCAGGCGATCCTAACCGTGCTAGGCTTCGACACATGCATACCGCTCCTCAACTTCAAGCTCGCTGAGAAGGGGACGAAGCTGTTCGTCTTCAACGGCATTGGCTTCGAGATAACCGCGATAGAGATAGCTGCAGGCAGCACTATCAATTCGAGATGGGCGAATATAGATATCAGACTCAACAGCTGCGGCGAATGCCTTCCTTCGCCATTCTGCGAAGCGCAGAGTTATGTCGCGGATTTCGATCTCCAGGAGGGAGAGAGCAAGCACGTCGACTCGACCATCACCAAGGTGACCAGCATCACAGAGACG
>CAILMU010000056.1 GCA_903835325.1 uncultured Microcaldota archaeon
TCCGAAGCACAGGCAAACTCATCAAGGACATGGCGCACAAGATTAACTGGGTCCCTGAATTCGGCATCAGCTACCTCATAGACTGGGTGGAAAGCGCCGAGTGGGACTGGGTCATCTCGCGCCAGCGCATCTTCGGCACCCCGCTCCCGTTTTATTATTGCGAGAAGTGCCTGGGCACAGCCCCTGCCGATGAATCGGACCTTCCGTTCTACCCGGAGAAAGCGAAACCGAAATCATGTCCGAAATGCAACGAACAGATGAAAGCCGAGACGAGCACTTGCGATGTGTGGGTGGATTCGAGCATAACCCCGTTGATAATCTCGGGCTGGCCGGACGACCAGAAGAGGATGGAAAGATTGTATCCTGCCTCCTTGAGGCCCCAGGGCGTGGAGATTGTCCGCACATGGGCATTCTACACGATATTCAGGAGCGGGGTCGCATTGACCGGGATGGCTCCCTGGAAGGAGATACTCCTGAACGGGAATGTCCTTGCCCCTGATGGCAAGAAGATGAGCAAGTCGCTGGGCAATATCATTTCGCCAGCCGAGCTCCAGAAGGACTACCCGACCGATGCTATCCGCCAATGGGCAGCCATGAGCGGCGCTATGGCGCGCGACCGGCCGTTCAGCTTCGAAGACATAAAATATTCCAAGAGCTTCATCAGCAAGGTCTGGAACGCCGCCAGGTTCATCGAACCGCTCCGCAAGGATTTCTCCGAAGAGCCGGAGCTGACGCTGATAGACAAGTGGATCATCGGCAGATTGAACACGACGATAAAGGAATGCACTGCGCATATGGAAGCGTATGAATACCATGAGATGATCAAGAAGGTGAATGCGTTCTTCTGGCACGATTTCTGCGATGATTACCTTGAATATGTCAAGCACAGGGTATACGGAGAGGGTCCGACCAAGGAAGCCGCATTATACACTCTGAACAAGGTGCTCCTCGATTCGGTGAAGCTCCTCTCGCCTGTCACACCCCACCTGTCTGAAGAGATATATCGGGGCATGTACGGAAAGGCGCAGAGCGTTCATCGCGCCCAGTGGCCTGAAGGCGGAAATGAGCATAAGGACGCGGTAGAGAAGGTCCTGGCCCTCAATGAGATAGTCTCCCAGGTGAGGCAGCACAAGGCGAAGAACAAGCTCGCGCAGAACGCCGAACTCGAAGAGGTCAGGATATCGAATCCGACCCCCATAGACCCGGAGCTCCTGGAGGAATTGAAGCGCATCAGCAAGATAAAGAAGATCGATCAGGTCTCGGGCGAGTTCGCGGTCAGCCCGTTATGATTCGTCCGATTATCCTTCCGCTCACCGAATGCCTTGAATTGCTGCACCCGGTCGCGTTCAGTTCAGGCGCGCACGAGTCATAGGTCAGATTGCCGTTGAACCTCTTTATCCCTGATGAAGGAAGCATGGTGCCGGTCAGCTTGCCATAAAGAGTCAGGTTCGCACCGCTATCTATCTCGTTGGCCGGAGGCGTCGGGAAAGCCGGCTGCCAGGTGAATGATTGCGAGCCATCCGTGGTCGCGACCTTCAGATCATCTATCCGTATCTTGTACGGGTAGCTGTTGTACACGGATAGGACGATGTATGTGCTGGCGGTGGTGGCGTTGTTGAAAATAGCGAACTGGCACGGCGCGCTGTTGCCGAAATCGCACTGCTCGGCGATCATGGAGTCCATGGATAGGACTCCGCTCGACACTATCACCGCTATGATTATCACCAATGCAAGAAGGGCCCAGCCATATGTGACAAGGTATTCTGCGGCCGCTTGTCCTCGTCTCATGAGGTAAAACTACTCAGAGCACCTATTAAATACGTTTCGATGGAATATCGGTATCATCAAATTATGAGATATAGGAATCTTTGAGAGAGTGAAATTGATGGCTATTGAGACTTGCCAGCTGACCGGCGTCCAGACCGCGAAACTGGTCAAATGCGATTACTGCGGGAAAAAGGTCTGCTACCAGGCGCTCAAAGCGCAGAAGAGGAAGAAGATAGACCACCGCTACATCTGCAAGGCATGCTGGAGCGACATGAAGAAAAGGAAAGCTTACAAGAGCGCGAACTAGAGCCGCGCCATCCTGTTTCTTTACAGATTAATCTATCGGAATGAATCCTGCTTTTCAGGCTCATAGCGGAGCATGGGCGTAAAAATCTGTTTTTAATGATATCCAGACACTGTTTCACATATAAAAAATGGTGGAATTATGCCCGAAATGAAGACAGCCCCGACAGTGGATGTGACACAGAGCGTTACCAAGTATATGAACGCGCTCCTCCAGATGCCAAAGCCAGAAGGCGGAGCCGGTATGAACAAGGAACAGGCCAAGATGGCATGGCGCTTCGCGAGCGAGTACGCCACAGGCCAAAGGACGAGATTCAGCCCGGCCGAGCTCGGGGAGATGAAGAGAGGGGGCTTGAACAGCGATTTCGTCTTGAGCCTCGGGAAAAAGATGGGCGAGAACCTTGTTGAAACAGACCAGACGACAAGGAAAAAGGTGATAGCGCCATACCAGATAGGGCAGATAAACTATTCGCCTGAAATCACTGGAAGGCCGTCTTTCATGGAGACATGCAAGAAGGATTTGGACGTGGCCTTGTCGACACCGCCGCTGATCAAATCCGCGATACCCAAAAGAATCTAGCGGCAAATCTATCTTGGAAGCGGCGGGAGGGCATTGCCTTTCTCGCTGACTTCCACATCATTATTCTGATTAAGGCGGATTTCCACTTCAGGAGAGGAAACGGTTCCGAAAGAAGCGGCCTGCCCGTCGCTTTTCAGTACTGGGTTCTGGATGGCTGACGAGATACGATAGTGCCTTTTTGTCTGCAGGTCGTCGCTGATTATCCCGATATCCTTCTTATCGTTCGCGATCACTATCCACCTGCCTATCAGGGCCGTCTGGGTTTTTGCAGTATCGAAAGGCAGGCGCTCGCTCA
>CAILMU010000057.1 GCA_903835325.1 uncultured Microcaldota archaeon
ACCTGGAGAGCGCGAAGGCGAAGAAGGACCAGGAAGGGAAATCCGGCGCTGCCGAAGGCGGGACCGCCGACATCAAGATGCTCACGAAGCCCACCACAACATTCGTGGATGTCGCGGGCATGTCAAAGATGAAGGAGGAGATACGCGAGGCTGTCGTATACCCTATGCGCAACCCTGACCTTGCCCGCAAATACGGGAAACTGGCCGGGGGAGGCATCCTGATGTACGGGCCGCCAGGGTGCGGAAAGACGTTCATTGTGAAAGCGGCCGCAGGCGAATGCCAGGCCGGCTTCATCAACGCGAAATTGTCCGACCTCCTCGACATGTATGTGGGCAATACAGAGAAGAACATCCACAAGGTCTTCGAGCTCGCGCGCAAGAACTCGCCCTGCCTGCTCTTCTTCGACGAAGTCGAGGCTATAGGTGGCAGGCGCGACCAGCAGGAAGGCCAGCAGTACATGAAGATGGCCGTCAACCAGATGCTTTACGAGATGGACGGTGTCGAGGCCAACAACCAGAGTGTGCTCATCATCGCGGCGACGAATGCGCCCTGGGATGTCGACCCGGCGCTGAGGCGCTCGGGCCGTTTCAGCAAGACCATCTACATCCCGGAGCCGGACTACACCTCGCGTGTCGCTATGCTCAAGATGTACGCGAAGAAAAGGCCCGTCTCGATCTTGGTCCCGTTCAACCTCCTTGGCCTGGCCACGATAGCATATGCTTCGGCAGACCACAAAGCCATAGTGGAGGATGCGGCCACAATCCCCTGGCGCGAAGCGTTCCTGGCTATCGAGAAGAAAGCAGAAGCGCTGATAAAGGGCGGCATGGCGAAGGAGCAGGCCGAGGAGCTTTCGAAGAAGCAGGTATCCCAGCGCTCGATAACCCTCGGCGATTTCGTATCCGCGATAGCGAAGAAGCGCTCATCCCTCCCTCCCTGGTACGAGCAGGCCAAGAAGCAGATAGGCAAGCAGGAAGAGGTCACGATAGTGGATGGCAAAGAGCACAAGAAGGTCACCGACAGCAAGATGGGCCCGGGCGAGAAGGAAGCCTTCCGCGACCTGCTCGGCACCATCAACCAGCGCAACCAATGGTATTACAAGATTTATTCCGGGACTGTCAAGCAATCCGTTCTCCTGTTGCTGCGCCTTTTCGTTCTAGTCACAGAGCGCAGGATAGTGTAGCCCCATGTCACTGGCGATCAAGAACGGCGCGATCTTTTTCCAGGGCAGGTTCATCCACAAAGAAATCCTTATAGGCGATGACGGCAGGATATCGAAAATCGGGAACAGCCTTGTCGGCGACGAATCCATCGACGCATCCAATCTGCTCGTCCTTCCCGGCCTCATCGATCCGCATGTGCATTTGCGCGAGCCTGGAGCGACTGAGAAAGAGGATTTCAACACGGGGGGCAGGGCAGCGATAGCAGGCGGCTTCACGACCGTCATGGATATGCCGAACAATACGATTCCGACAACGACAAAAGCGCGATACGAAGAAAAAAAACAGCTCGCGAAAAAAGCGCTCTGCGATGTCATCGTCCATTTCGGCGCAACGCCAGACAATTTCGATGAGGTGAAGAAAGCGGACCCGCCATCCATGAAACTATATATGGGCATAACCACCGGCCACATGGTGATAACCGACAAGGCGACGATAGAGAAGCATTTCGCGCTCTTCCCGAAAGACCGGCCGATAGTGGTCCACGCAGCGGATAATGACCCTAACGAGACCAAAAATCTCGCCGCCACTTACGATAATACCGAATTCGCCCTAGCGCTCGCGAAAAAACATTCCCGCAGGCTCCATCTCGCGCACGCGTCCACAGGGAAAGAGATAACGATGGCAAAGGCAGTCAAGAGCGCGACAGTGGAGGTCGCCCCGCATTACCTTTTCCTGTCATCCAAGGACGCAGAAAGCCTCGGGGCCACGACTTACGGGAAGGTCTATCCTCCGCTCCGTAGCGAGCAGCAACGCATCGTATTATGGAAATACCTTGAGCAGGCCGATTGCATCGCGACAGACCACGCTCCGCATACGATAGAAGACAAGGAGAACAGCGCTGCCGGTTTCCCAGGGCTCGAGACCAGCCTTTCCCTGATGCTGGATGCCTGCGACAAAGGCTTCACAGACAAGATTTGGGTTGTTGAGCGGATGAGCGAACGGGTCGCGGACGCCTTTAATCTGAAAGATAGGGGGAGGCTGGGTGTCGGATTGCGCGGCGATATCACGATCGTGGACCCGAAACTCACCTGGAAAGTGTCAGGCTCAGGACTCGAGACGAAATGCAAATGGTCCCCGTTCGAAGGAAGGGAGCTCAAAGGCAAGACGGTCACAGTAGTGAAAGGCGGAGAACTAATCTATCTTGAAGGCGAGTTCCAGAAATAGGGTATTCGGAAATAAAAATAAGCGATAAAGAAAAATGAAAAAAATCAAAGAATGAAAAAATATCAGTCAATCTTATCGATTAACTGACTTTAGCGATTTTTATCTTGGACGGGCCGTTCGAGTTGTATACCGATGTTATCTGGACCCTCATCCAAAGCCCTGCCATGGTCTGGTCGGCAAGCGTCGCGCTTTCGACAGGGTACCTGACTATCTCCACTATCTGGCTCGGCCCCTGCGGGGTATCCACGGTCATCTGTATCTCGCCGCCGTTGCCGGTGGAGCTGACATTGAATGTCTCGATATCCTTCGGGACATAAATATCCGTAAAGACCGTTGTGTTGGTCCCTAGGCTCCCCACCGAATTCGAGAGATATGCCAGCCTGAATACCGCCAGCTCCGCCTGGTACGATGCTATCTGCTGGTTGGCGTCGTTGGCCTTGAAATAGACCAGCACCAAGAGCGGTATGAATATCAGCAGCACCAGCGCTACAATCACCAATAATTCCGTACTAACCTGACCTTTCATCAGACTTCCCTCCTTCCACTTGCGTATCTGCGCGGTTTTTGGATGCGCTGGTCCTTGCGCTTGCGCAGGACCTGGTCCAGCTCGCTAGCGAGCTCGTCAACCGCCTCCTTGATGCTCTCCCTCTCTAGTTTCAGCGTTATCCTCCCGCCGGTCATCTCGACCGCCAGGTTTATGACGTATGTCGACTTCTCCTCCTTCACATGCACGCTCACGGCTGTGATGTTGAAGGATTGCCCGAATTTCCCGAGGACATGGTTGAGCTTCTGCTTGATGGTGTCATAGTAGATTATCGTATCATCGTTGAGCCCCGAGATGCTGACTACGTCCTTCGCCTCGGCATTCTCCTTGATTATCTTGAAGATGTCGAGGGCCGAGAGCACGCCGACCGGTTTCTTGTTCGAAAGGACCACCACAGCCGATACCTGCTTCTGGATCATCCGGTTTATCGCATCGTCGATGCTGGAGTTGTTCTCGACCGTCGCGACATCCGGCCTGATGAACTGCGAGATCTTGAGATCATCGACTTTCATGTCCTCCTTGAAACCGCTCTTGTCCTTGCGCCCGCCGGCAGGATCCGGCTTCGTGACCCAGGCTCCGATATCGAAGATCGAGACGACCCCGAGCGGGTACCCCTGCTTCGTGACTATCAGCCTGCGCACATCCTTCTCCTTCATCATGGTCCTCGTCTTGCCGATGGTCTCATTCTCGTCTATGGAGAACGCTGGCGTGCCCATTAGGTCGTTGACGCTCCCTTTCGGGGCGAGATTCCCTTTGTGTATGTCATCGAGCAGCTCGACCCTGGTCGTTATCCCTATCGGAGAATCCTTCTCATCCACGACAGGAAGCGCCTTGAAATGGCCCATCATGAACGCATCAACCCTTTCCATGATGTCGGATGACTCGCTCAGGACCGGCGGTTTCGCGACCAGGTTTTCGCACTTCACGCTAGATGGGTCCCGGACCCCCTGGTTTATGCAGCCATGGTCTATGATGCCGCAATACTTCCCGCTTTTCGTGATAATCACAGCCGTGCAATCCATCAGCTGGGCGGCCGCTTTCGAGACCGGTTCGGATCCATCCAAAATCAGCGTCTTTTTTATGTCCATATATATCCCTTAGGCTCTCTTGGGTTTGACTATAGAATATATAAATATGGATTGGGTATATAAACAATTATGGCGCACCAGGTCCAGCTGCAGTCGTTCCTCCACTTCGAGGCGATGGTCCAGAAGCCCACCTGGAAGGACATTTTGCTGGAATTGATAGCATCGAAACGGTTCGATCCCTGGAACATAGACCTGGTGCAACTGGCCAACGAATTCCTGAAAACGGTCAAAGAGATGGAGAGGATGGATTTCGCGCTACAGGCGAATGTCATCCTGGCAGCATCCATCCTGTTGAAGCACAAGAGCGATTACCTGCGCTCGCTGAGCTACCAGTCGGACATGAGCGAATTCCTGGCGGAATCCGATATCGCGGATATGGAGAACGCGGACGAATTCCCAATGCTCACGTTGTCCTCCAGGATACCGCCTAAACGGCAGGTGACTTTGGACGAACTCCTTGATGAGATGGAGCGGATAATCAAATACGATTCGGTCGAGCGCGTGAAGGTGCCGCGTGGCTCAATCATGGAGACGATAGACCTGGAGCTTGCCGAGCACGACATAGAGCGCGAGATGACGGATGTGATGGCCCGCATCCGGCAGAACACGGACAGCGAAGGCTGGTCTTTGTTCTCAAAACTCGCCAAAGAAAACGATTACCAGAATATCGTCTACACGCTCGTGTGCATCCTTCATCTGGTGCAACGCGAGGAGGTCGACATCCGGCAGGATACGATGTTCGGCGAGATATTCATCAAATTGCTGAAAGAGAATTGAGCCCCGAAAACCCCGGTTGGCCGATGTTCCGTGCAATTCCTTTTTATTTATGTTATAGTATATCGTTCATAATGCCAGAAACGCGTTGGCCGATAATCAAACCTCTGCCTGCGCAAGCCATGCAAAACGAGGCCGGCAACTCCCGCCCGCGAAACCCGTTCAAGAGCGGGGACCGGATAGCCGGCCAATATGTTCTGGAGCAGAGCGTGGCAAAGGGATCCGTCGGAACGATATGGTCTGCCAAAGAGATAGGTTCAGGGAGGCGCATCGCGCTCAAATTCCTCAACGATGATTGCCTCCAGGATAACGATATCCATCTCATGTTCCAGGCAGAGCTCGAGACTTTGCGTGTCGTGGACCATCCAGGCGTGGTTTCTGCGCTTTCATCGGCCTTGAGCGTTGAGAACGGGATACCTTACTTCGCCATGGAATTCGCACCGGGTGTCGACCTCTTCAACTTCGCGGGTGGCGAACCCAAACCGATGGGAGTGAAACTGGGCGTTTATTCAGCCATCTGCGAAGCGGTACAGGCGATACACGATAAGGATGTCATCCACCGCGACCTCAAGCCGAACAACATTTTCGTAGGTGAATGCCCAAGGTGGCCGGATCCAGGTTCGATAGCATACCGGATCAAAATCCTGGATTTCGGCTTTGCGATAATGCCAGGTTCTTTCGATTATTGCTCGGTCAGCGGAATATTGCCCGGCACATCCCACTTCCTCGCACCCGAGCTTCTTTTCTCGCCGGGATCGGCAGGCAAACTCGCCGACATCTACTCATTGGGCATATGCATGTACGTGACTTTCTGCGGCTCATTCCCGTTCCGTCCGCCGTATGTAAGCGGGGAACAGCTCGCAGAGATGAGCAGGGCGGAAGTGGCAGACCTCTATCTCAACTACCCGCCGGTATCTGTCGATGTCCGGGCGCCGTACCTGCCATCGTCCATAAGGCGCATAATCAAGAAGGCGATGAGCGAGAATCTCAATTCCAGATACCAGAGCGCAGGGGAGCTTAGTGAGGATATCGAGGAGGTCCGGCTCGCTCTTGGAACCCAGCGCTGAAGCTGGTGATTTTATGAGTGGAACGCGTTCTTCCAAATAAAACTAGAAAATTAAAAATAATAAAATAAAAAAAATCTACTCGATGATCGTCGAGCCGGCTTTCGCCTTCGGCTTCGATTTGACGATCTTCACGTTCGCAGGGGTCATGATGACCATCTCGTTCGAGAGCAGCGCGATGTCGCCGTTGCTCCTGCCCGCGTGGACCTTCAATTTCGAGATGATGCCCTTCAGCCTGTTCGGCTGCTTCGATAGCGGGAGCAGGTTCAGGATGATGACATTCTTCGTTGTTAGCTCCTTGATAACGAGATCCACGTCGCCTTCGTTGCGAAGGTCCAGCCTCTTGACATAGAAGTCCGCCGGAGGGCTCACTGCGTCGCCTTCGGACGACTGCATTATCTCTTCCAGGTCCGGTACATCTGTCTGTTCGGTCTTACCACCTAATATCTTGTCGAAAAGTCCCATCTAATCACCGTTGCACGGGGTTAATTAATCCCGATTCCTCTATGAAGCAATTAATTTATAAATACTCTCGGCTCCAGAAATCCATCCTTAGAAAGGATGAGAGACATCGCTTAAGTCGTAGAATGTAAGATCGATAACTGCGGAAATGAGGCGTGTTTTTCCTTAAAAAAGTCATTTGCAACGATTTCATTATGAACGTGGTGCGGGCTTACAAATTTCGTCTATATCCAAACAAGATTCAGGAAAAAGAGATGCATGCCCACCTATTCCTCTCTAAAAATCTATGGAACGACGGGCTTGAGTTTGCTAAGCAGATATATTTATACTATCAAAGATTCCCATCAAGACAAGCCTATCAGGAGATAAGCAAGAACTCGGGTCTGTACTCCCAAGTCGCGCAAAACGTGTTTATCCGCCTTGATTTAGCAATTAAGGCAAAAATCAGATGCAAGAAAAATGGATTGAAAGGTGGCTTTCCACGTTTCAAATCAATAGACCGTATGAAAAGCCTTCGTTACCCGCAGAATGGTTTCTCACTTTCAGAACGCAAATTGAAAGTCACTCCATTCGGGGAAATAAACATAAGAAAACATAGAGAGCTGAACGGAAAGATAAAAACCCTGATACTCAAAAGAGAATCATCAGGACGTTGGTTTGCCATCCTCACTGCAGTGGCGCGGAGCGCTACGACTTTGAAGATTACCAATGGTAAGCAAATCGGGTTAGACCTGGGCCTTATGACTTTCGCGACTTTATCCAATGGAGAGCAAATCAAGAAACCCAAAAACATGCAGAGATACGAAGAACATCTTGCTTTCAAGCAACGGGAAATTTCCAATAAAAAATTGAGAAGTAAGAACAGGAGAAAAGCTAAGATAAGGGTTGCCAGAATATACTCAAAGATAGCAGATGCAAGGAGAGACTGGCTTCATAAGACCGCCAATAATCTCCTTTCACGATACTCTTTCATTGCATTAGAAGATCTGAAAGTACAAGAAATCGCAGAAGAACATGGCAAAGGCGTCGGCGATGCAGGATGGAGCATATTCACGAATATCCTAAGCTACAAGGCTGAAAGTGCTGGTTGCGATGTGATGTTTGTGAATCCGATGAATACTAGCAAAGAATGTAGCGATTGTGGAACCCTGGTCAACAAGAACTTGTGGGATAGACAACATAACTGCCCTTCATGTGGCTTGTGGATAGACCGGGATTTCAACGCTGCGATAAATATACTCAAAAGAGCTACGGCAGGGATTGCCGGATGTAACGCCTGTGAAGATGAGGCGATAGTCTCGTCAATGAAGCAGGAAGCCCATGCCTTAAAGTGCGGGTAATTCACATATGTTATGCGCGCCGATGCGTCGTTTGAAGAGCAAAAACATTTTCCGCGCATCTTTTGCACGTTGGCCGCTGGAAAGCGCATCCCGCGATCCAACGCATCTTGGAATTCTATATTATTAGATATCCCCTAAGCATTTTTTTCCAACAACGCTTTCATTTAAATATTTTCCCTAATCCTATTTCAAAGCCAATCCTCGCCAGTCTGACTGGGGGGCCGGCAGGTGAATCAAAGATGATTTCAGACTTAGGTTATATCCCATTAGCCCTCATGGCAGGTGTGGTCGCGCTGCTGTACGCCGCGTATCTCGCTTTGCGCGTCATCCGCTCCCCGTCCGGGAACGACAAGATGCGCGAGATATCCGCCGCGATACAGGAAGGCGCGAACGCATTCCTCATGAGGCAGTACAAGACGCTCATACCGATTGTCATCGTGCTCGTGCTCCTGATCGGATTCCTTATCGGTGTTCCGACCGCGCTCGCTTTCATCGCGGGTGTGCTGTCCTCTGCTATTGCCGGCTATGTCGGCATGCAGGTGTCCGTCAGGGCGAACGTGCGCGTCGCTGAAGCCGCAAAGAACGGCATGAAAGGCGCGCTGAAGGTCGCATTCAGCGGCGGAACCGTGACAGGCATGGCCCTTGTCGGGCTCGGCCTCATCGGAGTCAGCCTGCTCTATGTCTATTTCGGCACTCTCGCTCCGCTGGTCGGCTACGGATTCGGCGCTTCGCTGATATCGCTCTTCGCCCGTGTAGGCGGAGGCATCTACACGAAGGCTGCCGATGTCGGTGCGGACCTTGTGGGCAAGGTCGAGAAAGGGATCCCTGAGGACGACCCCAGGAACCCGGCTGTCATCGCTGACAATGTCGGCGACAACGTGGGCGACTGCGCCGGTATGGCGGCAGACGTCTTCGAATCTTTCGTGGTCACGATAATCGCGGCCATGCTGCTTGTTGTCGCGATGGGCGGCGGAGGCAATTTCCTCCAGGTGCCGCTTGTGATCGCTGCGCTCGGTGTCGTATCGAGCATAGTCGGTTCTTTCGCAGTGTCGGTCGGGAAAGACAACAAAATCATGCCAGCTTTCTACAAAGGGATAATCGTCAGCGCGGCCGTTATGCTCGTGCTGTCGTTCCTTTACCTGAATTTCGCGGCAGGCCTGATGATCCCGGCAATGCCCCTTTTCGCGACAGTGATAATGGGCGTAGTCGTGACCCTCCTGATGTTCCTCATCACGGAGTACTACACCTCGACCGAATACAAACCAGTCCAGGATGTCGCCAATGCGGCGAAGACTGGAGCCGGGACGAACATAATATCCGGCCTGGCGGTCGGCATGGAATCGACCCTATTGCCTGTCCTAGTCATCATCGCGGCGATCATAGTATCGTTCATCGCGACGACAGGATATGCCCCGATGTCAGGGCTTTTCGGCATCGCGCTTGCTGCAGCAGCCATGCTGTCCTTGAGCGGTATCGTGATATCGGTCGATTCATACGGCCCGATAACCGATAACGCAGGCGGGATAGCAGAGATGTCAGGGCTTCCTGAGAAAGTCAGGAAAGTCACCGACGCTTTGGATGCGGTCGGCAACACGACAAAGGCTACAACCAAAGGCTACGCCATCGGTGGCGCGGCGCTTGGCGCTATCGCATTGTTCGTGGCTTATGCCGACGCGACCGGTTTGACATCGATAAACCTGCTCTCGCCAGCAGTCGTGATAGGCCTCTTCATCGGCGCTCTTTTGCCATATATCTTCTCCAGCCTGCTAATGCTCGCTGTGGGAAGGGCGGCATTCGAGATTGTCGAAGAGGTGAGGCGGCAGTTCAGGGAGATAAAAGGGCTCATGGAAGGAACAGGAAGGGCTGATTACGCGAGATGCGTTGATATTTCGACCAAGACCGCTTTGCACGAACTTGCGCTTCCGGGCGCGATTGCTGTCCTGACGCCTTTGATCGTTGGGCTCGTATTGGGTCCAGCGGGCCTCGGCGGATTGCTTGCAGGTGTCATCGCGAGCGGCCTTATGCTCGGCCTTACGATGTGCACATCCGGAGCAGCCTGGGATAATGCCAAGAAATACATAGAACAGGGACATCTGGGCGGCAAAGGGAGCGATACGCACAAGGCAGCGGTGGTCGGCGACACGGTCGGCGACCCGTTGAAGGATACTGCCGGCCCGGCTCTTAACGCTTTGATAAAGGTCGTAAACACGATATCGCTTGTGTTCGCAGCCTTCATCCTGGCGCACCACCTGAGCATATTCTAAAGGAGCGAATATTTTTTTCTTATTTTTATATTTTTTCTTCATTTCATTGTTTTCCTTTTTTTCCGAATTTCATCCTTTTCCCTCTGTTTTTATTACCCTCGAGCCAAGCTTTATCCATGCCAGAATCGCCTGATGTCCCCTGGGCAAGAGACGACGATCCGCGGGGAGCTCCGCCGAAAATACCCAATGCGCCCGAGCATGCGGTCTCTTTCGAGCGATTCCTGAACCAAAAAGATATCAAGAGCGGCCGGCTGCTTATCCTCGGCCACGACCACCAATCATGCGCGAGCGCAGTGCATTTTTCGCAATTGGGATACGAAACGTATCTTGTTGGCGAACGTTCGCCAGCTATCGATAATCTTGATTTGCATGGCGTACGGACATTTGCGCAGAATCTCCGCGACCACCTCCTTTTCGAGGATGATTTTTTCGACCTGGCGCTCGATCTTTCAGGAAACAATAAAAACCATCAGCTCGCTCGGGTCCTGCGCACGGGCGCTTTTATTTCGATGAATGGGAAAATCGAGAAAAAATAATGATGAAAAACAGCTCGCGCTTTTCATCCCTCTACCTTCTCTCTCCATACGCCTGGAGGAACTTCTGGTACTCGGCTATCATCCATTGCGTTATCGAAGGCCTTCTCGTCTTTAACACATCCATGACGCTGTTAGTGTCGATATTCACGGGCCTTCCGGCTATCTGGTCTTTCAGGGCCTTCATCTTGACTGTCCGGCAGACCTCAGCGATATCAGCCCCGCTGTAATCCTTGGTCACTATCGCGACCTTCCCAAGGTCGACTTTGGATGCGAACTCGCCCAGGTGTATCTTGAATATCTCCTTCCTGCCGTTCTCATCAGGCGGAGGGATGTAGAATATCTTGTCGAACCGGCCCGGCCTCATGATAGCCGGGTCCATGAGTTCAGGCTTGTTCGTTGCTGCGAGGATCACGACCCCCTTCAATCCTTTCACCCCGTCCATCTCTGTCAGGAACTGGCCTATCAGTTCAGCCGAACCGCCCATGCTTCGGGCCGGCGCAAATGTCTCTATCTCATCTATGAATATTATCGCAGGCGAATTCTCGCGCGCCCTGTTGAACGTCTCTTTTATTATATTCACGGCTTCGGTGTATCCCTTCTTCATCACATCAGCCGCGCTGAGGGTCTGGAAAGATGATTTCAGCTCGTTCGCTGCCGCCCTGACTATCAATGTCTTACCGGTACCTGGAGGCCCGAACAGCAGGATGCCCTTGCTGGGCCGGACATCGAATTTCTTCATCTCCTCTTCGTGTAGGAGCGGCAGTTCTATGGCTTCCAGGAGCGCATCCTTCACTTCGTCCAGGCCCGCTACATCCTTCCATCCGAGCTCTGTCTTGGCCTCGGTTTTCGCTTCCTCTTTCGGTTTCGCGCCACCGCTCCTCCTCTCGAAATCTAGCCTGAACTGCTCGTAGTTCTCGAGCGACGATATCGAGGTGCTCGGTTTCACGTTATCCAAAATCTGGTTGAAATGGGCCATGGAAAGCGGGACTATCTCGCCCTTCGCGCTCGCCTCCCTTGCGGCGAGGCCTTTGGCTTCGCTCACGATGTTCTTGATGTCGGCGCCTGAGAACCTGTCTGTCTTCTTGACGAGCGTATCCATATTCACATCTTCGGCTATCGGCAGTTTCTTCAGCCCGAGCTGGAATATCGCCCGCCTCGCTTCCGGGTCAGGAAGGTGCATGTAGATTATCTTGTCGAGCCTTCCCGGCCTCAATATCGCCGCATCCAATTCGTTCGGCAGGTTCGTCGCACCCACCACCATGACAGTGCCCTTTGCTTTTGATGCGCCGTCCATCTGCTGCAGCAGTTCGCTGAGCACTCTCGGGCCGACAGTGTCGAGGCTCTCGCCCATGGTGCTCCTCTTCTTCGCCACGCTGTCTATCTCGTCGAAAAACAATACCGTCGGCGCGTTCTTGCGGGCGTTCGCGAAGACCTCCTGCACGTTCTTTTCGCTGTTGTGGGCGAAAATACCGCCGAAACCCGCGACGAAATTCTGGCACGGGTCGACCGATACATCATAAACATATCGTTCATCCGAAACTTTCTTTATCTCCTCAACCCTATCGAAATAGATATCTTTCTCATCGCCGGAGAAATAATCAAGTTCCTCATCTTCTGTATCCAATTGCCCTCTTCCTATTGTCGATGAACCCGCCCATTTCGGCAATTTGGCCTCAAGGTAGCCCCTCAGCTTATTGCCGATGGGGACCTGCTCGTCCCTGAACCATCCTACGCTTGCGATGGATTTTTCGAGCCGATTCATCTTGCCAATATCCAGGAATCCTATCTCCCTGAATCGGCTGAGCAGCCTCCCTCCGCACATCGTCACCCTGTAGGAATTCGTTCCACTCCATTCTTTTTTACCATAGACCGTTGCGACAATGCCGAAGAAAAGAAGTTGGTGTAGAAGCTGGTCCGCAAGCTCACTGCTGACCGTGCAGCCTTCGACCATTCCCACGCCTCTCTGATTCTCGTATATCGATCCATCTCCGCTGAAATAACCTCTCAGGACAGCAGCGGTATTTTTCCGGTCGAGATTGAATACGGTGTCCGGCATCTTTTTCTTTATGGCCCCATCCTCCAGCCCAAGAACCCTCCTGAACAGGACATATAACGGCCTTGATGGGATATAGATATCCCTTCCCTTGCTTCCTTTCTTTTCATAAACCGTGATTTTACCAAAGAGTTCCCTGCATAGTCCTGCTATCTTGGGAAGCTCTTTTTCTGAAGTGCTAATCCTTAGCGTATCCATCCTGTTGTACGATCCTTCGGCGACCCACAAACCGATGAATGTCGAAAGCTGTTCATCTATCCTGATGCGCCCAGGCAATGTCTTGCATCCGGCTCCGATCAGGATTTTCTCTCCATCTGTTGCTATCCCCGCCTCTTTCATCAATTTCTTGAAAGAAAGCACCCTGATACCGACTTCCTTTTCCATCACCTGATGGAGGTATCCCTCGCTTTTGTAACCGAGAATCCTGGACGCCCTTTTCGAACCGAGATATGCAATAGCCCTCTTGAGATACGGGCCAGGATTTTTCACGTACATCCCATAGTCGTCGTCTTCAAGGGAGCCATAGAAATCGATCGATGTGACAGGATCCGGATTGAAGGCGATTTTTCTGGGAATGGCGATATACGAAGTTCCGGGCTTTAGTTCTGCGGTTGGGACGCTATCCAGCTTCATTCCATCGAATGCGAAAAGAGAGTGATAATCAGTCACCCGTATCCTTCTTCCAGTCCTTGTCCGCACCTCATAGATCGGAGAGGTGGCCTTATGCCTTATCCAATCCTTGACATCAGCAAAAACTGCCTTGCCAGCATGATCGAAACTCAATACCTTCACCTTTCTTTTTTCTTCGACAATCCTTCCGATCCCCATCCTTTTTATCCTGCCATCCGTATCTTTCACGACCAGTTTCTCATCCGCTGGAAGCGATTCGCCGTACCATTGCGACAGTATCTGCGAGCACCGGACCTCTATGAAGTTGTATTTGAGCTCTTTGGCCAGGGAGCGCATGAGCATGGTCTTTCCTGTTCCTGGCGGCCCGAACAGAAGAATCCCTGCCGGAGGCTTGATACCGTAAGTGAAAGCTATCTCCTTCTTCTCCAGGGGCATCATGATGGCATCGCGCAGCTCGGTCTTGACATCCTCGTAGCCCCCGACATCGTTCATGGACTTCTCTTCTCCGGAAAGCGAGATATCTGACATCCCGAACTTGCCGTACGCTTTCATCTTGTCTGTTCTCGATATCTCCGATTCCCTGCTGATGTTGATGTTGAAGTGTTCGAGCCCGCAGAGGACTGCGATGGCGATGACGATGCCGACCACGAATTCGTACATGAACTGCACGCCGTAAATCATGCTGACCAGGTAATAGACCGGGATGAGGATGAGAAGCGATAGCGAGGCCAGGGATTGCGGGTGCTTCTTTATCTGGGCAGGAAGGAAACCGAGAAGGAACAACGCGATGCCCCAACCGATGACCTGGAGTATGAGCGAATCCTTGAATGCCAGGTTCTGGACGTCCCCTATAATCGTTCCGAACGAATCATTGATGGTGGACAAGTTATCCCAGCTAAGGAAACGAGCCACAGCATCGTTCAGCTCTTTGGGAAGATTCGCGATATCGACTACCGGCTTTGTCAGCATCAGGTCAGGCCTGCCAGGCTGATAGACGGACATCTTGATTGGCATATAAGCCGTGTTCTGGACCAGCCAGATGGAAGAGAGCAGGAGGATTATCGCAACTGATGACAACGAGATAGCCAGGCTTTTCCTGGACCCGAAATGCAGTGCAGCGACTGCCATCCCGATTAGGCTTATGTAGCCTGCAAACGGGAATCCGCCGAATGCGAAAGGAGCGAGCGCGATGATTTCGAGGGCGGCGATGATGAGCCAGTCCTCGAATGCTTCGAACATCACCAGGACCATTATCAGGATATAGAACCATCCGAAGATGGATGATTGGTATATGATTGTCGGGAATGCGAGGACGACCCCGGCTATCACTCCGAATGGCGGCGATTTTATCGCCATGAGGCCGCAGATCGCTGCGAGGATGAAGATCACGTATGCCGGATAGAACGGAAACGTAGATAGGAGCATGAGCGCCCCGAGGAATATGACGATGCCCGCCCAGAACGTGTCGCTCTTCTGGGCTATCTGGATGTATGCCTGCACCTTCTGCTGGGACATAGTCTGTTTCTTGAGCATCTGGGCTTCGGCCATATAAACGTCTTACTCTCTCGAGTTTTTTAATTTAGCGTATTGAGCGGAAACCCGCAAATTAAATATCTCTTTCGCGCAATATGCCACATGGATATGATGGATGAAGGCTCCGATCCAGGTTTCGATGAAAAAGTGGATGAGGAAGCCGAAGCAGTCGAGGAATTGGTCCCGGGTCTATCGGCCTTATCGGTGGTAGGGAATACAAGAAAACTCGCCATCATGATAGCCACGAGGCTGATTTTTTTCGCATTGGGGTTCATTATATTTCGGAGTCAATTCGATATCTCTTTCCAGAATCCGTATTTCCTTATCCTCGGCTCGTCCCTTTTCCTCATCATCTTCAATTTAGTATATCTCATTTCGGAAAAGATCGGCGCGAACGCAAAAGTCTTGCAATTTATGAACACCCATCCGCTATCCTCATCAATGATATTCATACCTCTGTCGCTCCTGCTGATCTTCCCTCTGCTGGGCGTGATAACTTTCGAAGTCCTTCTGGCGACCTATTCCTTGATGTTTTTCCTGATAGACGTGGTAATCGCACTGGTTTCTCTCATTCTGTTGATGGAAAAAAAGCCAGGGGCCGCCATCTGAGCCGCATCATCTTTGTATCCTGATATCCGGCTCTATCTTGCGCCAATCGTTGTTCATGTACTGCCAGAGCGTCTTTATCGTCCCGTCATAGACAAGGTTGGTCTTAGCCGCCATCTCCTTGGGGCGATCAATCTCGATAAGGACAAAACGGCGCATCCAATCCATCTCGTCGCGGAAAGGGTTGCGCTCGATGACATAGATGCGGTTGCGCTCCTTCTTCACCTGCTCGCACCAGGCGATGACCTTCTCTATCTCGTCTTTGGTGACCATGATTTTGCTCTCCCGGTTCATTTCTTCCTCATCGTCTTCGCGAAACTGGTCGCAGCCTTCTCCCATGAGAGCGACTTGAAGAACGCGTTGATGTAATCAGCACGTCTGATTCCGTAATCGGTCATGTAAGCGTGCTCGAAGACATCCATCACTATCCTCGGTTTGCATCCTGCCGGATGGCCCAGGTCATGCTCCCCTATCCACATGTTGAAGAGCCTGTCTCCCAGCTTGTCCTGGTAGAGGACGACCCAGCCGATACCTCGCATCGCCCCGACCGCCCTGAAATCCTTCTCCCAGTTCTCATATGAGCCGAAATCCAAAACGATTTTCTTGTAAAGAAGCGAATCCTTGGCAAGGGGAGCGCCGCCCTTCTTCAGATTAGCGAAATAATACTCATGCATCCTCATGCCGTTGAACTCCCAGCCGAACCTTCTCTTCAATTCAGCGTATTCCGGCGTGCCGAGCCTGGTGTCCTTCATCATCGCAGAGAGCGTGTCCGCGACCTTGTTCGTGTTCACCACATACCCTTGGTACAGCGTGAAATGGTTCTTCAGCAAAGTGTCGCTGAA
>CAILMU010000058.1 GCA_903835325.1 uncultured Microcaldota archaeon
AAATATTTCAATCTCAAGGCGCATTTCCCGGATTTCGAGCTTGATATCGCTGATGCGATATCCCCTTACATCGGGACCGGCGAATACGCCAAATTCATATCAGCCTTGAAGGACGAGTCTCCTGGTTCGTTCGGGATACGCTCCGACATGGTCCGCTTCGGAGGCTTGGAGGACATCAGCCAGGACGGAGACGGGCACCAATATCTTCTATGTTCATCCATCCCGCTCAGTGATCCGGTTCTCATGAAAGCCATGACTGATTCAAGGAATACCTCCGTGCTGTTGGACATGGATATCGAGCCCGAGATGGGCCGCGCATTGCGCCTCGTGCTTCTGCAGAACGAAATCGCGAAGGGGTCGAGGAGCCTTCCCCCTGGCCGCAGGCAATTGATAGACCTGATGATCGAGAACGCGGTGCACGAGGAAACGCAATCGGAAATCGGCCTGAGGGCGCTTTTCCTGTCTGAGGGGGCTATATCGGCACGGCCGATGCGATGACGAATTAAGCGTGGTATTTACGGAAACGCGGAAATGAGCCGCGCTAACCAATATAATAACCCATAAATACCTCTTTCGTCATAAGAATATCATCGCGAATCCATTTTCTATAGGTGAAACCATCGAAGGCAAGATAACCATCAAAGGCGCAAGGGAGCACAACCTCCGGAACGTAGATGTAGAGATACCTAGGGGTAAAATAACGGTCATAACCGGCCTGTCCGGTTCAGGCAAATCGACATTGGCCTTCGACACCCTATACGCCGAAGGCCAGCGGAGATACGTCGAATCCCTCTCTGCTTATGCACGGCAGTTCCTGGGCCTGATGAACAAGCCGGATGTGGACTCCATTGAAGGCCTCTCGCCAGCGATATCGATCGACCAAAAAACAACATCCCGCAACCCCCGCTCGACGGTAGGCACGGTCACCGAAATCTACGACTACTTGCGCCTCCTTTTCGCCAGAGTAGGCCAGCCCCACTGCCCTATCTGCAAGAAACCCATCTCGAAACAGGGAGCCGACGAGATGGCGGCTAGCATCATAACCATGGGCGCCCAACCAGCAAACAAGAAAATCGAAATACTCGCACCCGTAGCGAGAGGCGAAAAAGGGAGATTCGAGAAAGAATTCGAGCGCTTGCGGAAATCCGGCCTATACAAGGTCTATGTGAATGGCGAACTCTTCGATATCAGCCAAAAGAATCCGAAACTCGACAAGAACAAGAAACAGACGATATCCGTCCTTATCGACAAGTTCGCTCTCGCGGGCGAGAACCCAAAAACAAACGATAAAACGATAACAAACGAACGCTCGATAACGAACGATAACAAAGAACGCCTCCACGAAGCCATCGAATCAGCCCTGAAGGAAGGCAACGGGACCATGATAGCGAAGATGGGGAAGACGGAGACGCTTTATTCCAGAAAAAACGCCTGCCCGGAGCACAACATCTCGCTCGGCGATATCCAGCCGAGGGATTTCTCTTTCAACTCGCCTTTCGGCGCATGCCCGGAGTGCCATGGCCTCGGGTTCAAGATGGAATTCGACCCTGATTTGATAATGCCCGACCGCTCCAAATCCATCCTAGAAGGAGCCATCACCTGCTACGGCCGGCTCATGGAAGGCGGCTGGAGGATGCACACCATCAGGGAAGTCGCGCAGAGCAATGGCATCGACATCGAAGCGCCAGTCTCCGAAATCCCGAAAGAGAAGCTCGACAAGATACTCTACGGCACGAAAGAGACGATGCATTTCACCTATCAGAGCAAGAAAGGCGATTCGAGATACGAGTATGACAGCGATTTCGAAGGAGTCATCCCTCAGCTCGAGAGGCTGTATCATCAGACCCAATCAGAGGCGAGGAAAGAGGAGATAGCGAAATTCATGCGCGAGAAGACCTGCCCGAAATGCAACGGGAAAAGGCTCAAGGACGAGATGCTCAGCGTAACGGTGGGAGAAAAAAATATCATAGATATTTGCGAGCTTTCGATCACAAAAACAAAAAACTATCTCGCAGCGAGCGCTTCGACTTATGGGGAAAGCGAACGCAAGATAAGCGCGCCCATCCTGAAGGAAATCAACTCGAGGCTAGAATTCCTCGAGAACGTCGGCCTCAGCTACCTCAATCTTTCCCGCGAGAGCGCGACGCTTTCAGGAGGCGAATCGCAGCGGATCAGGCTCGCCACCCAGATTGGCTCGAACCTGACGGGCATCATCTACGTTCTTGATGAACCATCCATCGGCCTCCATCAGAAAGACAATGCGAAACTCCTTTCTACATTGAAGCGCTTGCGCGACCTTGGGAACACCCTTGTCGTTGTCGAGCATGATGAGGAGACCATGCGCGAAGCCGACCATGTGATAGACATGGGCCCTGGTGCCGGCAGGCTGGGCGGGGAGATAGTCGCGCAAGGAAGCATAGAGGATATACAAAAATGCGGACGCTCGATAACCGGTGATTATCTGGCCGGACGCAAGCATATCGAGATCCGCAAAAAGAGGAGGAATCCGAAAGGCAAACTTACGCTCATCGGGGTGAAGGAGAACAACCTGAAGGATCTCACGGTGGAATTCCCGCTTGGCGTCCTTGTCTGCGTCAGCGGCGTATCAGGTTCAGGGAAATCATCATTGATCGCAGAGACGCTTTATCCGGCCCTATCGAACGTGCTCAATCGGTCCAGGCTGAAGACAGGGAAGCTTGAATCGGTCCGCGGTATGGAGCAATTGGACAAGATAATCACTGTCGACCAGTCGCCGATAGGCCGCACCCCGCGCTCCAACCCGGCGACTTACACCGGCGCATTCACGCCGATACGCGACCTGTTCGCCAGGACCGAGGAATCCAAGGCTAGAGGCTACGGCCCCGGGCGCTTCTCTTTCAATGTCGCGCAGGGAAGATGCGAGAACTGCGAAGGCGACGGCCTGATCAAGATAGCCATGCACTTCCTTGCCGATGTATATGTCCCATGCGAGGTCTGCAAGGGGAAACGATACGATTCCCAGACGCTTGAGATCCTATACAAGAGCAAGAACATCGCCGATGTCCTTGACATGAGCGTGGACGAGGCATCGGAGTTCTTCCAGAACATCCCGGCTATCCGGAACAAGCTAGTGACGATTCAGGATGTGGGTCTTGGCTATATGAAGCTCGGCCAGCCGGCCACCACCCTCTCAGGCGGCGAAGCGCAGCGGGTGAAACTGGCGAACGAATTGTCGAGGCGCTCAACAGGAGCGACGATGTATCTCCTCGATGAGCCCACCACCGGCCTGCATTTCGATGACGTGAACAAGCTGCTCCAGGTCCTCCAGAGGCTGGTGGACAAGGGCAACAGCGTCATCGTGATAGAGCACAATCTCGACGTCCTCAAATGCGCAGACCATATCATCGACCTCGGCCCGGACGGAGGGGATGATGGCGGCATGATCATTGCGCAGGGGACCCCCGAGCAGATCTCGAAGGTGTCAAAAAGCTACACTGGCCAATACCTCAAAGGAGCATTGACGAGCGCCAAGCGCTCAGCCGATCCGATCGATGATGAGGAATAGGGGTAGGAATGGGAAACATGCTCAGCGCGATAGAATATTCCAGCCATCTCAACCCGGAACAATTGGAGATAGTCGAAAAAGGCGATGGCACTGCCCTGGTGGTCGCAGGCCCTGGTTCTGGAAAGACAAGGACGCTTGTTTACCGCGTTGCCAAGCTTGTGGAGCGGGGGGATGACCCCGAGAGCATCCTGCTCCTCACATTCACGAACAAGGCGGCCCGGGAGATGAAAGGCAGGGTAGAGACCCTTGTCGGTGCAGAAGCTTCGCGCATCACGGCGGGGACTTTCCACCATTTCGCGAATCTCCTGCTCAGGAGGCATTGCAGCGTTTTGGGGCTGGAGCGCAATTTCACGATTCTTGATGAGGAAGACAGCAGGTCCCTGATAAGGAAGGCAGCGCTTGTTGAGCACGACAAGATAAAGAAAGGCATAGTCGATGACATCCAGCGCGCTCATTCTCTTGCCAGGCTCAGGATGGTCTTTCTTGAAGATGTCCTTGAGATGCCCGAATTCTTCCACATGAGGAACAATGTAGATGAGATAGTCTCCATCGTCCAGCATTACGGGAACATGAAGAAAGCCATGAACGTCGTTGATTTCGATGACCTGCTGGTCGCGGCATTCCAGATACTCAAGGACGAGGGCATCAGGCAATTCTACCAGAAACGGTATACTAATATCCTTGTAGATGAATTCCAGGACACTGATAAGCTCCAGTCCGCGATCATCGCATTACTGCATAAACCGGGAAACAACCTGATGGTGGTCGGGGACGATTCCCAGAGCATCTATTCGTTCAGGGGGGCGGATATCAGCAACATCCTCGGTTTCAGGGAATTATACGCCGCCAAGGTGTTCTTCCTGGTGAAGAATTACCGCAGCACCCACCCCATCGTTGAATTGGTGAACGGGTGCATCGCGAGCAGCAAGATGAAGATAGAAAAGAAACTGGTCGCGCACCGGGCGAAAAATGAATCCGAACAAACCGGACATCACGCGCAAGCAACACCTCTCGACAAAAAACCGAAACTATTCGTCTTCCGGGACCGCGTAGAGGAAGCGAAGGTATTGGCCGACCGCATCGAATCAGAAATGAAAAACGAAAAACGCATCGGCGTTCTTTTCCGCTCCACCTATCTCGCTTCGGAATTGGAAGTCGACCTTGCAGGACGGGGCATCCCATACGAGTTGAGGGGGGGCGTGCGATTCTTCGAGCAGAGGCATATCAAGGACATGCTATCCCTGCTCAAGGCATATGAGAATCCAAGGGATTCCGCTTCAGTGATGCGGCTTCTGCTGTTGTTCCCGAGGATAGGGGAAAAGGGCGCTACCCGTGCGCTCATCAAGATAAAGAATCCCGAAGATATCGTTTCCGAGATTGCGGGTTTGGATAAGAATGGCGAGCTGTCGAAACTCATTGGCGAGATATACCTCGATGCTTCAGCCGGTGCGAACGCCGCGAAGATGCTCGACCGCTTCTACACCGGGTTCTACAAGAAATACATGGAAGAGAATTTCGACAACCACGAGGAACGCGCCCAGGACATCGAAGCCTTGGTCGGCGCGGCCTCCAGGTTCCCAACCATCTCTGAATTCCTCGAATCCTATTCATTGGATCCCGAAGCGCCAAAGGACAAGGAGCATCGGCTCATCCTATCCACGATACACCAGGCCAAGGGGTTGGAATGGGATATCGTCTTCATAATCGGCTTGGCAGATGGCATGCTGCCATCGGCAAGGGCTAGCGACATAGAGGAGGAGCGCAGATTATTCTATGTGGCGGCTTCACGTGCAAAGCACGAGCTTATCATGAGCTATCCCTTATCCAGCGGAAGGTTCTACGAGTTCGAGCAGCAGAAGCCGTCGCGGTTCCTGCTGGAACTTCCCAAAGATGTTTTCGAAATCGATGATAACGGATTGGCTGTGCAAGCCGGTGAGAAACCATCATGATTTTCGAGCGCTCGAAATTCCCTGAGCTTCCCGGCGTATATATCATGAAGGATAAGGAAGGCGCTGTCATCTATGTCGGCAAGGCGACATCTTTACGAGCGCGCCTCTCCCAATACTTCGGGAGCGAATCCAATCCAGCTGGATCGGCGACAAAGAATTCGCTGAAGACCAGCCTGCTAGTCCCGCAAATCGATTCAATCGAATTCATCGTCACCAAGGACCCGAAAGAGGCATTGATCCTCGAGTCGAACCTCATCAAGAACTACATGCCGAAATACAATATGGCGCTCAAGGATGCAAAGCATTACTCCTATCTCGCTATAACAGAAGAGCCATTCCCCCGCCTGCTCACAGCCAGGAAAAACTCCAAGGGCGCGTTCCGGATGAAGAACGCTCGATTCTTCGGTCCTTATGTGGAAGGCGCGAAGCGGGCGATGTCGGCCAGATACCTCCGCAAACTGTTCAAGATCCGGATATGCGCTCCGAAACTACCGAAAAAGGAATGCCTGCAATACCATATCGGAAACTGCGATGCTCCCTGCATCGGGAGAATCAGCGAAGAGAATTATAGAAGAAACATCTCAGCGCTCATTTCCGTTCTGGAAGGGAAGCAGGCAGCTAAGGATATCATGCGAACGCTGGCAGAACGGATGAGGCAAGCATCCGATACCCAGGATTTCGAGACCGCAGCATCCATCAGGGACCAGATAGGGTCCTTGGAGATATTCTTCGAGCGCCAGAGGGTGGAGAAGAGGAACTATTTCCAGGAGGATTTCGTCTATCTCGAGCGCATCGGAGCCACGCTCCACGCGCAGATCCTGAGGAGCAATAACGGCGTCATTTCAGGAAGCGAAAGGCACGGCATTCCGATAAAGGAGCAGGAAGAGCCTGAAATCTCCTTTTTCATCCAGTACTATGTGGGGAGCGAATTGCCCGATCGCATCTATTCCAATCTATCTGAGCAACAAATCCAAATCCTTAACCAAGCGTTCGATTCGAAATCGTTCCATGCCCCCGGCCGTGATAAATCGAAGGTGCTCGAAATCGCTAAGAATTCGCTCCAGATAGGTTCGATAGATTCATCCGTGATAAAACTGAAGGAAGCGCTGAAGCTCGAGACGAATCCCATAACAATCGAGACGTTCGACATCTCGAACCTTTTCGGGGAGGAGTCAGTAGGTTCGATGGTCAGGTTCGTCAATGGGAAACCTGATAAGAATAACTACAGGAGATTCAAGATCAGAACCGTTGCGGGACAGGACGATTTCGCGATGATGAAGGAGGTCGTCTCGAGGCGATATACGCGCCTGATGGAAGAAGCCGAGCCCCTTCCGGATCTTGTCCTTATCGATGGAGGCGCAGGCCAGCTGCATGCGGCCATGGATGGCATGGATGAAGCAGGAGTCCGCCTGCCGATAGCTTCGCTTGCGAAAAAAGAGGAAGAGATCTATCTCCCCGAGCGCCTCGATACGTTGCGCCTTTCCAAATCCGACCCTGCCCTCAAGCTTCTGATGGCATGCAGGGACGAAGCGCACCGCTTCGCGATAGGTTTCCACAGGTTGAGGCGAGCTAAGAAAATGAAAGGCTAGGAGTAATCGCGCCCTTTCCGTTTCTTTCTTCACCTTTCTTCACTTAACATCCCGGCAGCATCGTATCCCCAGAGAATAATCCGGGTAGTCCGTCCAATGCGCGGATGTGTAATGATAACATCCGTCCTTGTAGTGGCTGCTGACCGGTTCGCCGGCGAAGACGCCATGGAGCTTCCTGTCCCCGCCGACCATCTTGGTATCTGAAACCCATTCGCTCGCATTGCCGACCAGGTCATAGACGCCTTTTTCGGTCATGCAATCCTTGTAAGCCCCTGTCTTCTCCCAATATCTCAAGGCAAGGGTGTGATCCTCGTTCCAAGAGGCGTTGGGGCTGTCCGCGATTTTCACCATGCAGGGATCGTCTTTCGGAAGGCTGAGCGATATCTTGAGAAGGCATTCGTCCTTGAACATATTGCCTCCCCGTTTGCGGTGCGGTGTCTTCCAGAAGAAAAGGTCAAGTATATGCGGGTCTGTCTTGTTGACATTGCATTTGCCTTCAGTAAATGCGTTCCCATAGGGGAACCTCAATTTCGAATCGCCGCTGCACGCTTCCTTCCATTCATCGAGCGTGCATAATCTTTTCCCTGCATTCGCGCATGCTTTCCCAGCCACGTTCTGGCTCACATATCCTTGAGGATAGATGCCCGGAGCAGTGTGCGCCATAAGATTGGACATGTCGAAAGGCGGTTCCTTATAGAATGGGAAGACGGTCTTGTCGCTTATGGAAATAAGCTCGGATTCCCACCTGTCGATGCAGAAACGCGCTATCCTCGCCATCCCCTTTCCGCACCATTCGTCGCCTTTCATGATGGCAGAATCATCGGACGGTCCCTGGCTTTTCTGTTTTGTTGATGAAGGCGCAGGGCTTGCGGCATCAGCTGCGGTCTCTTTCCTTTCAGATTTCCGGGTCTCGCTGTCCATATCTGCCGATCCCGGTTCAGATCTCCGGTTCGGAAGCCCTTGCGGTTCATTAACGACGACGATTTCGCCTGGTTTCGGGCCTTTATTCGGCTCGTCTTCGAAACAGCATGAGGATATGGTTGAAGTGAGGACGGCGAATGCGGCAAATCCGGCGAAGGTGGCGCCGGCGCGTTTTGCTGAAGCAATCGCCCTGTCTTTGGGCCGAATCGCCAGCTGCCGCACCTGCTCTGGTTTCATGGGGATTATCATGGTTATTTGTGTTTAAAAATGCAATCGTTATCTTTTTCCCTTCTTGTTCTGGCTGAAGACGCCTATCCATATGCCATTCGGGTCCTTGACAAGGCCCATCGTGCGCTCTTTGCCTTCCCAGATATCCGTCGCTTTGGTGGCGCCGTTCTTCATCATCCTCTTGTACGCCGACTTTGCGTCCTTCACGCTGAACATCAAGTGATCGAGCTCCACACCGTTCTTTTTGTAGGGCGTGTACCACCTGCAGCCTTTATCATACCACATCAGGTTGAGCTTCTGGTGCGTCTGCTTGTCTTCGAGGTTCACGATTTTCTCTCCCGGGACAGGGCTCCTGTGCCCGATGACTTTCATCCCGAGGACCCTTGTATAGAAGTCAACCGATTTCTTCAGGTTTATCACTCTTATGCTCGTGTACATCAATCCCATATTCACACCAGGAGATGGATCGCTGCGAATCTTTATATGATTTGACACGAGCGAGCAGTTTTGTCGAGGCGTTCGATTTTTACATTTCTACAATATTTTAAGCAAATATTGCTGTTTTGAAGAATTCTTGTTGGGATATCATATATACGCTGATTGAGCATGAATGTTAAAAAAATGAATAGAGGTGGGGAGATGGAGGGATGGAAGAGATTGCCGGGCAAGAATGCTACTGACGAAAAGGTGGCACCACGTTCACCACAATCGATTTTCAAATCTGTCGGGGAGCGTTATGGGAAAACAGCGTCTATCCTAACCGCGGCCCTGGCCTCGTTGGCCTCCCAATCATGCAATCCGGATTGCTCCTATGAGCTTGGCCCCTGCCTGGCTGGGAGCGGTTCAGCGACACTGACCCACGAATCGGCCAGCTCCGGCCAGGCGCTTGAGATGGGGGATGTGAGGTTCCATCTGTTCGATATTCCGAGATCGAAGACCGCGACCATAATGATGACAGCATCGTATTCCCCGCATTGCGTGGATCGTTCCAGCGGCCAGCCCAACGGCGGGAATGCGACACCTTATGGGGAATATGACTTCGGGACTTTCGATATACGGGAGGGGGAGACGAAAGAAAAGGAATTCGATGGCCGGCTGTATCTGATCTCGGCTCCTTTGATTACTGGATCGCGTCCAGGCACAAGCCAAAATTACAATGCCTCGATGTTCATCAGTGTCGATGTGAACTGCCCAAGCCAAGCATCCGATGGTGGCGATGCGGCGGATTCATGTGAGAAAGATTGAAATGCAGGGAGCAGGATTGCCA
>CAILMU010000059.1 GCA_903835325.1 uncultured Microcaldota archaeon
ACCCTTCTTTCAACAACCTCACGAACGACACCGCATTCAACAACGCGAACCACGGCTTCGAGCTGAAATCAGCAGGCAACAACACCCTGCTTAGCGATAACGCGACGTATAACGCGATAGATGGTTTCTTCCTCACCGCGGCAATAGGCGGTGCCAACAGCACATCCAACAACCTCACGGGGAATTACGCGGCCAACAACAACGGCAGCGGTTTCTACCTGGATTATGCCTCCAACAACAGCCTTCTGAACAACAACGCTTCCTTCAACCTTGACGACGGATTCTTGCTTAAGGGGTTTGAAGGCGCATGCCCCTCCCAAGGCTGCCCATCCCCTTCTTTCAACAGCCTAAAGAACAACACCGCATTCAACAACTCGAACGACGGCTTCGGGCTGGTCTTGGCAGTCGGCAACGTCCTGCAGAACGACACTGCCTATTTCAATAATGGGACCGGCTTCGAAATCGAGAAATCCAGCGGCAACCTGCTCCTTGCCGACAACGCCTCCTACAACAAGTACAATGGTTTCGTTCTATTCAATTCCTGGTCGTTGAACCTCACAAGCGACTTCGCTTCAAACAACGGTAATGGCGGCGCCCACAAACCCCAATTCCCGATGGGGGATGGATTCGCGCTGGAGACCTCAGAGAACAACACCCTGGATGGCAATACGGCGATAGCCAATTTCAACGACGGGTTCTTGCTTGAAATCTCCCCTCGGGCGTGCAGTGGCACATGCGTCTATGACACCTCTCTCAACAGCCTCACGAACAACATCGCAAAGAACAACTCCAACGGCGGCTTCGAGCTTGACAACGCATTCAACAATACCTTCTCCAATAACACAATCTCCAATAGCACTTATGCCGGATTCTCGATCTTCGATTCCGACAACACCTCGATGAAGGATATGCGTTTCTACAACAATAACCCGGACTTCTATTTCACCCAAGACGATTCCAACCACACGTCCCTGAATATGTCGAACGTGGTCTTCGACAATCCCGCAGGGAATCTCAATAACTACACGAACCTTTCGCTTTACGATACGGTCACAACCCCATCATCATATTCAATCAACTGGTCCTCGAACCCATACGGCATGCCGGATGCCCTCCACTCGAGCTTCGCCCAGAAATTCGTGAACATAAGCACGATCAGCGGAACCGTCTCAATAGACAGCATAGCCTGGAGCTGGCAGGAAGCGGAGCTGGCCGGCTACAACGAGACGAAGTTCGAGCTGTGGAAATACAATGCCACGGCCGGCTGGACCATGCTGAACAACACGCCCAACACCTCTGCCAATACGCTCAGCCTCTCCAACATGAATCCTGCGGGCGTCTACGGCATACTGCAGGATAAGCTCGCGAACTGCCCGATCATAAATGAGAGCGGAACATACGCCCAACCATATAGTTATACCGGCGCTCCGAATAACGCTTCGGAGATAGCTTCTGGTGCCTACGCCTGCGTGAAGATAGCCGTAAGCAACGTCCTCTTTGACTGCATCGGCTTCAACATCACGGGTAACGGCGGCCTCGGCGCCACCCAATACGGCATCCTGCTCAACGGATCGCTCACGAACGTGACAGTGAAGAACTGCCCGGGGGTATCCAACTATACCTCTGGTGTGTATGTCTACAAGTCCAGCAACAGCAATTTCATCAACGACACGGCCAACAACAATTCCCAAAGCGGTTTCGACTTCGAATCCGGCTCCAACAACAACACCCTCACCAGCAACTCGGCCTTCAACAACACCCAGAACGGTTTCTTCCTCGCTTTAAGCAACAACAACACATTGACCAACAACACCGCCTACGGGAACAAGCAAAAAGGGATTTACATCTCGGGTTCGAACAGCACAACGATAGTCGCCGCGCACTTCTACAACAATAACCCTGACTTCGAATTCGCGCAATCCGATTCGAACTACCGGATCCTGAACCTGACGAGCGCCGTCTTCGACAGCCCTCCGGGCCTCTTCACGAACTTCACCACGCTTTCGGTTTACGATACGGTCAGCGCCGTCTCCGACTATTCGATTAACTGGAGCGCCGCTCCGGCCAGCCTTCCGTCCAATGCGACCTCCTTCCGCCAGAAATTCGTCAATATAACGAATGTGACCGGCTCTGTCTCGCTCGACCGCATCGTCTGGAGCTGGTCCGATACCGAATCCTCGGGCTACGATGAGAACTATCTCGATGTCTGGAGGATCGCGGGCGTTTCATACGCCAAGTTGAACGCCACCCTCAACGCCTCAGCCAACACATTGACCCTGCTCAACATGGTCCCGCAGAGCATCTACGGCATCCTGAACGGCTACAATGTCAGCCAGGTGTCTATCTACGGGGTAAACGTCACTGCGCAGAACCTGCCCCGCTTCCAATCGAATGCCTCCTCCAACTTCGCACCGCAGGCCGGGAACCTGACCAACCTTTCGATGAGCGCTGTGCAGCTGACCGGCCGCTGGGCAGCGTTTTACGGGAATGTCACCGGCACCATCGTGCTCAGCGAGAATACCTCGAACAAGTATGTCTATAGATGGCTGTGGACCCCTTCGCGAGGAGGCGTGGTCTGCACCTCCACCTCCGGCGTGCTGTCCACAGAAACCGTGGCCCCGGCAACCGGCGCCGATATAGACAGCGCCTGGTCGTTCGCGCAGAATGCATCGGATTCCGCCGAAAACACCTTCCTGGTGCCAGGATGCAATCTGTCCATAGGCGGTGTGAATATAAACAATACTTTGTACGCCACGACCGGCCCTGCCGGAGGCTTCATCACCTGTCCGCTCCGGACCAGCACGCCGCCAATCCCTGTCAAGAATTCATTCATCTTCTGCTCGCAGATAAATGCGACCGGGACCATCTGGGACGGCTCGGGCGCCAACTTCGCGCTCATGGTGCCCACGACCTATGGGTCGGGTACCGAGACCTATTACTTCTACGCGAACATCAACTAG
>CAILMU010000060.1 GCA_903835325.1 uncultured Microcaldota archaeon
CTGCCCCTATCACCGCGATATCCACTTTCGTCGTAAGTTCACCCATCACCATTGCAATCGCCTAACCTCGGACCTATATCATATCCACGAGCATCAGGCTCGGATCCTCCAGATGCTCTTTTATGACGTTCATGAACTCTGTCGCTATCGCGCCGTCTACCACGCGGTGGTCGAAGCAGAGCGAGACGCCCATGAGCTTGCGAACGGCTATCTTCCCGTCCACGACCCAGGGCATGTCCCTTATCCTGTGAACGCCCATGATCGCCACTTCTGGCGGATTGATGATAGGAGTTGAGAACATCCCGCCCACGCTCCCGACATTGGTCACCGTGAACGTGCTTCCCCTGATATCGTCAAGCTTGACTTTCTTCTCCCGCGCTTCCTGTGCGAGTATTTCGATCTCTTTGGCTATCGCGCTCATCGGTTTCTTGTCCGCATCCTTCACTACGACTACCATCAGCCCGTCCGGTGTATCCACTGCCAGACCGATATTGATGGCCCGTTTAGCGATGAGGGTGTTCGCGCTCTCATCGAAATGCGCATTGAAGCTCGGGAACTTGCGTAGCGCTACGACCGCAGCCTTGATTATGAATGGAAGATACGTGAGTTTTATCCCTTCGCTCGCCATCTTTCCCTTCTCCTTCTCGCGCAATGCCACCAGTTCGGTGACATCGACCAAATCCATCCCGCATGCGTGCGGGATATGCGTCTTGGAGAACGTCATCCTCTCAGCTATCGTTTTCCTGATGCCGGTGAGCGGTATGGAGACGTCGCCTTCTATCAATGGCGTTGGGATTGCTGGCGTCTTATCTGAAGCGTTTCTCTCAGGCGCATTCTTCTCAAATGCCTTTTTCTCTGACGCGTTTTCGAGCATGGTCTCCTTCGCGACGGCAGCAGCCGGACGCAATGGCTGGGGCATCCTCATCATCTCTTTGGCATCCCGGATATCCGCCTCAGTTATCCTTCCTGCCGGTCCGGTACCGCGGACAGCAACCAAGTCGATACCTAGCTCACGCGCGAGAGCTCTTGTCGATGGTGTTGCGAGAGGGGGCAGATTAGTTCCCGAACCCGGGCCGATGAAAGGAGACGTCATGGATGGTTGCGTTTTGATATTGGCTTTCAGGACATTCCCGCCCTGTTTGCCTATTCCGGTCTTCTTCTCCTCGTATCCGGCGGATTCTATATCCCCCGCGGAAGATATCATCTCGCGTGCTTCCCCAATCGTGACAAGGACATCGCCTACTTTCACTGTGTCTCCTTCCTTGAAATTCATGGATAATATCATGCCGCTCGCTGGAGAAGGCATCTCGACGACGGCTTTGTCCGTCTCCATGTCCAGCAGGATTTCGTCGGCTTTGACCATATCGCCCTGCTGAATATGCCATTTCACTATCTTGCCTTCGTGGATGCCTTCGCCGACATCCGGGAACCTGAATTCCTTGGCCATAATCATCCCCTCGAATCATCTAGAATCTAGAACGCTGCGGTCTCCTTAATCGCATCCAATACCCTTTGCCTATCAGGGAAATAATATTGCTCCAGTTTAGGATATGGTATCGTGATGTCCCACCCGGCCACCCTTTTGACCGGCGCTTCCAGGCTCAGCAGGGCGCCATCGTTTATCCTCGCGATTATCTCCGAAGCGAAACCCAGCGTCTTCACGGATTCCTGGACTATCACCGCCCTTCCGGTCTTCTTCACCGATGCGATGACAGTGTCCCAGTCGCAAGGCGAGAGCGTGCGGAGATCCACATGCTCGACCGATATGCCTTCCATCTGAGCGTCTGATATCGCTTCCTTGCTGACCGAGGTCATCGCCCCCCATGATATGAGGGTGACATCGTCGCCTTCCTTCAGAACGTTCGCCTTTCCTATCGGAATGGTATACCTCTCTTCAGGGACATCCTCCTTGAAAGCGCGGTACAGGGATTTCGGTTCGAAATATATCACAGGATCAGGATCCTCGATCGCGGATGCCAGCAACCCTTTGGCATCATAAGGCGATGAAGGGCACACGACTTTCAAGCCCGGGATATGGATGTAGATGGTCTCCAGGCTCTCGCTGTGATGTTCAAGGGCTTTTATCATGCCGCTATATGGCAATCTCAGGATCATCGGCACAGTGTATTCCCCTCTAGTCCTGTTCCGCAGCCTCGCTGCATGCTGGACGATCTGGTGATATCCAATATAATCGAAACCCTGGAACTGGATTTCGGCGACAGGCCGCAGGCCGAATGCCGCCATCCCTATCGCGCATCCTATTATGCCGGATTCGCTAAGCGGCGTATCGATCACACGAGCGCGCCCGTATTTGTCATAAAGGCCTTCCGTCACCCTGAAAACGCCCCCATCGACCCCGACATCCTCACCCAGGACGACGACGTCCTTGTCCCTCTCCATCTCCTGGTTCAGGCACCTGTTGATAGCGTCGACCATGTTCATCTTCATGGGTTTCACCCGGCCCCCGTGCGCCTCTCCCCAGGAAGTCCGACGCCACCGCTTTGGGTCTTTTTCTCCTTGAAAGCCTCTTTCGATTGCGCATCCAGCTCCTTTGTTGGTTCAGCATAAACATATCGGAACATGTCTTTCGGATCCTGGAAATGGGCCTCTGATTTCTTTACCGCTTCTTCGATATCCGCGCTTGACTCCTCCATGATCCCTTTCTCGTACCCTTCGCTCCATATCCCTTTGTCCTTGAGGTATGCCCTGAATCGTTTAATCGGATCCCGGTCCAGCCAGTATGCGGTCTCTTCTGGATCACGGTATTTCTTCGGGTCGTCTGATGTCGTGTGCGGCCCCATCCTGTAAGTCACGAACTCGATGACTGACGGTCCTTTCCCGGCCCTCGCATTGTCAGTTGCCTCTTTCACCGCAGTGTAGACTGCCAGGACATCATTGCCATCCACTTGGACGCCCTTCATCCCGTAAGCAAGCGCTTTCTGGGCCAATGTCTCGGATTTCGTCTGCCATTTCCTGGGAACCGATATGGCGTACTGGTTGTTCGAGATGATGAAGACGCACGGGAGTTCTAAGACGCCTGCGAAATTCAGGGCGTCATGGAAGTCGCCTTCGCTCGTCGCGCCATCCCCGCAGAAAGCGAGCGTCACCGGGTTCTCGTTATGCAGACGATTCGCATAGGATGCGCCGACCGCGTGCGTGAGCTGGGTCGCTATCGGGAGCACGTACGGGAAGCAGCGGTATTTTCTATCC
>CAILMU010000061.1 GCA_903835325.1 uncultured Microcaldota archaeon
ATGCCGGCCACGAAGTGAATTACAACGGCAAGAAATATCCCTTACGCTTGGTGCCGTGCGGATTCGTCTATGAGAAAGCGAAACTCATGATAGGCGCCGGAGTCTTCGTGAATCCTGAAATCTTTTTCAAGGAAATCGAATTGATCGGCGGGCAGAATCGGACGTTCATCGATTTCCGCGCCGGGCTCATCACAAAAGAGCATATCGAGCGCGATACTGCGTCCGAGAACTCCAAAAAAATAGGGACAACGAAGACAGGATGCGGTCCGGCGGTATCTGATCGCGTGAATCGCATAGGGAGGATGGTCTCGGAAGTTCCGGAACTCAAGAAATACCTGATTGATGTCCCGAAAGCAGTGAACAGCTCTCAGAACGTCCTCATCGAAGGGACGCAGGCGTTCATGCTCTCGAACCTTTATGGGACATATCCGTTTGTCACATCCAAGGATGTTTCGGCATCGACTATAGCCGCGGATGTCGGTTTGGGCCCGACGAAAATCGATGATGTCATCATGGTCATCAAATCTTACACGACAAGGGTCGGTGCTGGCCCGCTCCAGGGCGAGCTATCTGTCGAGGACGCGAAAGCGAGGAACATGCAGGAGTACGGCACAGTGACAGGACGGCCGAGGAGGACTTCGCCAGACCTGCATTTCGACGACCTGCGGACCGCGGCCATGATAAACGGCGCGGGCCAGATAGCGATAACGAAGATAGATATCAGGTTCCCGGGGAATATGGGGATCCGCGATTATGCGAAACTCACAAACGAGGCGAAAACATTCATCGCGGATGTCGAGAAGAAGCTTGATGTCCCCGTCACATTGATAGGGACAGGGCCGGATGCGCTCGATGTCATCGATAGGCGCGACAGAAACTGACGGTCGCCCGCCATTCTTTTATTATCTTTTTTTATTCAGGCTGCCTTTCCGCCTTTTTTCTTCGAAGCCTTGTTTTTCTGGAGCTTTTCCGCGACCATCCTGCCAAGCTCCTTCTTGTACCGGTCCACCGCGTCGCGGAGGGTGGATTTCCTGAGCTCGCATATCTCGCAGCATGCGAACAGAAGGGCCTCGAAATCAAGATACCTCTCTGCTATTTCCCTTATCTCCATCCCGTAGAATCCTTCATCGGTGAGCGCGGAAACTGAATCCGACAGCTTCACATAGAGCGATGTGAGGTTCGTGTTGTCCTTTGCGAATGCCGATGTCCGTATCTGGTTAGTCTTCTCGATGAGATAGATGGCGATGCAGAGGCGTGCGACCTGGACATCGAAATCAGGTGGCGGCGCGTTGAAATCAATCAGCGAGAAGGAATCCACCCGCTGCTCGAGCAGGGACCAGCTCCTCTGCAGGGTGATCCCGGGCCTCGCAAGCTGGGTCATGAACCCGATGGGCAGGGGTTCGGCAGGCTCCCCGGCGACGAATCGTTTATAGTTCTCGATATTCTCCTCCCGTATCTTCTCATAAAGCTGGATGTGGTATTGCCTTTCCTGTTCATCAGGCGCGATCGCGGGCTGGTCCATGCGATTGCTTAGGAGTTAAACCATTTTAAACGCCAGCACGGAACTAACATATGGATGGCTTACAAGCAAGCGGCGACCGGGCCGTCAGAGGCAGAGATCCCACAAGCGCCAACCTTGGCACAGACACGCACGGCGCTCACAGCGACAGACCTCGCGTCCGGCATCTCTTCCATGAGATACGCTCTCAGCAATAAAGGCGCCATCGATCCTTCATCCATCCGCGGCTCTACCCTGGAAAGAAATCCCGCAGGCAAAGGTTTCCTGGAAGGCAACGAAGCGATGATGGAGCTGAAAGGCGAAAACGCCATCGGTTTCGCAGCATGGTTGAAAACACCGGCAAATGCCGATAAGCTGGAGCGGGCAGGAATCCATGCAGAGCAGTCCGGAAAACCCGGAAGCCCTGAAATCACCCTTGTCAATGACAACTACCTTCCTTCCTCGATACGCACCAATAAGCCGCTGAGGAATGGGATGATCGAGACCCTTAACGCTGCTGAGACCTGGGAGGCTGCCAAGGCGGAGACCGCTTTTTTCACAGTGGCCAGCTGCATGAAAGCCGAGCGGGCGCTGGAAGATGCGAAAACCCGCCTGCCTCAGAAGAGCTATGAAGTGCTTGAGAGCGCAGCGCTGATGGGGAGGATGCCTTTCGAGATGATCCGGGAGGGCGGACCGATGCCTGGCGCTGAGAAATACGCGGATTCGGGGGCCGCCTTCAGGGCGGTGGCCAGATATGTCGAGACCGCGGATGCGCTTAATGCGAGCGCCGTGCCTGAATCCACAAAGGCATTTCTCGATGACAAGATGAAGGGCATCAGGGATCATCTGAGGCTCGGACAATGGGACAACGCATCCCTGGAGATGGCCCTTGCCCAGACCCATATCGCAATCTATTCCCCTGAAGCTGGCATCGCAGAGGGCAAGAAAGCCGTGCTTGAAGCTGGCATGGCAGCGGCGTGGAACGCAGAGCAGAAAGGCGATTTCGCGAAAGCCGCCCGCATCAATGGCATGGCCCAGGAATATTTCTCTGACGCAAAGGGCGCGCAGCTGATTCAGAAGGCGCGGGATGAGGCGGCGAAGAGGCCGCTCTCAATAGAAGGCTCAGCATACCCGATGTTCATGGAAAACGGAAAGTTCAGCGAGAAGAGATTCGAGGAGCAGACAGGAGTCCCCTATCCAGAATTCAAGAAGGGGGGCGTGGGCACCGTGCTAGATCGGCTGCTTGCAGATGCGCTGAAATCCGTCAATGACGCCCAGAAATCCATCGAGGAGGCGATAGCGCTCGAGGCGAGAAGCGCATCAACAAAGGGCGGACCGATGGCTGAAGTCCAGAACAAACTTGCGCAATCTGCCGAGCACATGAAAAAGGCGGATGAACTGACAGGCACTGCGCTCTTAGGCTTGGGATATATCAACCACATGGCAAATCTCCACAAATCCGCGGCCGTGACACGGAACATCAGATTCGACGCAATCTCAGGAACGGCTGCCAAGTCAGCGCTCAAGGCGAAAGCTGAGGGCGTCGCATCAAGCGAGGATAATGCCGGATTCACGTTCATGCAGGAGTTCTTCGAGCGCACCGCCGCAGCGAGGGCTGAAGGAAAAGCGGCTCACGATTCCCACCTAAACGCAGCGAAGACGCACCAGAAGAATGGCGCCAGCGCCGAGGCCGGGCTTGGCAAGAAAACCAAAGAGATGAATGACGCCTACAAGGAATGCCAGACCTTCGAGGCATATACGAATGGGATGAATGCAGGCGTGAAGAAAGATAACGCGTCGCTGATTTCCGGCATCGATTCGGCCTCGAAAGGGTTGGATGAGGTCATCGCGAAAGCGAACGGCATCATAAAGGATGTCGATGAGCCGGAAAAGCGCAAGAAACTCATCGCCGACAAGTATTCGCCGGATGGGATAAAGGCGAGAGCTCTTGCAGTGATCGCCCAGGCGGAATTATCCAAGGATGTCCTCAAACAGTTCAAAACCACTCTTGAGGGACAAAATAAACAGTCTGATGCGGCCTTCGGGGCGGTTATCGGCAGCTACACGCCGGATAATGTCGTCAAGGATGCTTCTGCAACCAATGACGGTTCGAGACGATACGGATACGGCACGAGTGCGGTTTTCTCCCAGCCAAGGGCGCTTGAAGCCGCCATCACAAATGATATGCATAACGGCAATGACGCGTTCAACGGGGCCTTGGGCGGCCTGAACAAGAATTTGAGGGACCTCAATTTTATGGAAAGCCTTCAGGCGACTCCGGTTGACAGGCCGGATATGGTCATCCCAAGCATGCTCGCAGGGATCGCGATTGGCAGGGCGGTCATCGCACTGCCCCAGATGCTCTCTGCCAGTTCGGCTCCTGTTACCGCGGCGTCGACAACATCGCAACTGCTATGGACCAGCGCGGGCCAGGCATTCATGGTAGCATCTGTCACGGTGGGAGCTATCGAGACCGTTGGCGGCACGATGAATCTAATAAGCGCCAGGACTCCGCAGGAAAGGGCGATGGCCGAGACGCAGCTGCGCGAGGGCGCGATGAACCTTGTTATCGGCGGTGCCGGAAAAGCGTTCCAGCTCGGCAATTTCGTCCGGGAAGGGTTCGTCCTCTCAGAGGCGGTGGGCTTCAGCACGGGGGTCGCCTTGACAGCGAATGATGTGCGTGGCTGGGTGAGCGGAAGGAAGCAGTTCTCTGGGATGGATGCTGTGAGCGATGCGTTCCTGATGCTCCCGGGCCTCGGGTTGGCCTCAGAATATTATGCGGCGGCATCACGGGTGCCTAAAGCGGTTCCCCTTCCGGAAAAAACAGCATTCACAGTAGCAGAAGAGATGGCCCCACGCATAACGACGCCTGGAGCTCCGGCATTCGCGCAAAGGGGCGGCTTCATAGGCCTGGAGGTTCGAGGGGCGGCGAAGGCTGATGCAGGAACCGCAAGCGCATTGAAAGCAGGGCGGGTAGCCACTGAGGCGCCGGAAGTAGCCGCCGCGACAAAGGCCATAGAACTAAGCAGGGCGCAAAATGTCGTAGGCGCTGCCAATGACAACGCGATGGCGGCAAGAGGAGCAGCGGCTGCACAAGAAGGCGCGGTGGTCAGGAGACTGCCTACTGCTGCGAAACCTGTTGCTGCGCCAGGATTATCATTCGATGCTGACATCGCGTCCGGCGCCGGCCTGAAATCCTTGAAAGCAGCCGAACTCGATAGTCTCGCCGGAGCGCTCAGGACGGCTGGAGCTAATGATGCTGCAATCGCCCTCAATAATTATAGGCAAACAAAAAGCACAAAGGATCTTCTGAAAGCGGTCAACGCGATAAACACCGCCAAGAAGGAGAACCGGATAACGATAATAACAAAAGAAATCCAAGACGAAATGAAAGCCGTCGCAGGCGGAGGGCGGTCGATGGCATCCGCGCAGAGAACGTGGACTGTTTCGGTGCCGGTTGCCGGGGAAGCCACACCGGTTGCAGCGGAGTTTGGAGCCGGGGCCGCAGCCAGTACCGGAGCCAAAGTCGGAACCGCAGCGCCTGCGATTGTCAGGCCCATCGGCTCGGCGTCTGTTTCTGTCGTTCCCTCGTGGGCGCCGGTCCAGCCGGCTGAACTCAGGGGATTCCTGAAGATGGCAGTGGCTGACCAGAACGCGCGTATCGCGAAATTTGCCGAAGGCACCCTGGAAAAATCGTTCTTCACCCGCATCCAGGGCTTGCAGAGGATGGAAAAAGAGTACGGCTTGGAAGGCAAGCTTGTCAGCTCCTATCTTGGCGCAGATAGCGAGGGGAACGCTGCTAGGAATGTCATTGAACAGATGTCAAAGAGCACCAGGCCCCTGTTCAACAAAGCAACTACTGAGAGAGCCGAAGCTGAATTCGTCCGCCGCGGAATCACACTGAAAACCCCGCTCGAAGCGATCAAGCCAGGTGAGACGAAGGTCTTCGAAGCGACCAACGGGAAGTTCTATGAAATCAGGAATGAAGGCGGCATGCTCGGCGTGCATGAGCAGAGGACGATGATAACTCCGGAACCGTTGCCTACGATGGAGGGGGGCATCCCGTTCGTCAGAAGCGTCCCGGGAGCGGTCAAAGGCGACCATGCCCTGGATCTTGTGGACGTCCTTGCGAGCGGCGATATCAACAATTCCATCGATCGGGCTTTGCCAAAAGCGATCGGAGCCCGCAGGACGATAGTGGGCATCAGTGACAGCAGCGCGAATGCCATGAAGGGCGCGTTCCAAATCACGGTAGAAGAGACAATCGGCGTCGGCGAAAATGCTGTGAAAATCCAGAGGCACTTCCTTTTGAAGACACATGACCTTAGCCCCAACAAGTTCGCGGATGCCATCATATCGGATAACGGCATCTGCACAGTGGACACAGCAACAGGATTCGGAAAAACGCCATTCAGTTACATGCGCTCTGATGGCAAGCCCGGCACCTTCGGGATGATGGAGCATATGGGCGAATCGCAAAGGACTTTCACGGTGGCGGGCCGTGAGATAAACATAGTAAGGAACCTGGGCGCGAATGATTTCGAAGCATCTAACCTCAGGAGCCTGGTCGAGGGCCCGGAGACACTGCCGTTTTTCGAGAAGACCGGCCTCGTGCGTGTCGATCGTACGGGCGCAGCGCCCAAGGTCGTCTACAAAAAGGAGTTCTTTAAGACGATGGGCGGCGAGGCGGGCTTCACGGTTTTCACAGATATCTCGATCGGTGCCCGCGACGGGAAGGCAGCGAACGCATGGATGAAAGTGATTGAGGTCTCAGCGGATGACGCCAAGCACCTGGCGGACAATAATTATCTTGTCACGAATGTCAGTGGCAGATGGCAGGCTCTAGTCCCGGCAAGGATCGACACGGACTGGTCTGTGGATTTCGTCACGGAATTCGTGGCCAACAAGGCCCCGAGAAGCGCTCTCCACATACAAAGCGGCAACGGATATCATGATTTCACCCCCATAGCGGACCAGTATGGCCAAAAGGATGTGTGGTCTATCGCCAGGCAGCTTGAATCCCTCGGAGGCGCTGTCGAAAGCGAGGTCCCGGCGAGCGAGCTCAGGAAACTCGTCCTGGGTTCCATGAAAGAGGGCGGGGAACTCTGGTATATCAGGAATGGCAGGCGCCCTGATTTTGCGAAGAATTTCGTCAGCCGCATCGAAAGCGCGCCCGCGAGCCAGCCGTTCGGCGCCGGGTCCGATAATCTTGTGCAAGGCACTTACGTGCGCACAGGCCCGAGCAATGGGAATGCGATTGGCAGGTATATGGACCTGCCTGGCGGAAGGTCAACGATCGGCATGCACCGGGAAGGGATATTAGGCTCGTTCAAGTCATTGAACGATGGCATGCGCAGTAGCGCCTTCAGGGACGAACTTTGGGATCAGATAGCTTTGAGAGCGAGAAATAGGTTGGGAAGCGGCCGTTAGCCTGCAGGCACCTGACGTTTCCTTATTTATCCGGCTATACGCTCCTTTTCGGCACGACCGGTATGGCGGCGCCTTCATCGGCTATCGCGATCGCGCCGTCTGAGCGCGCGCTCGCGCTTTCAGCGACCTTCAATGCGGCATTTATCGATGATACCACATTGGCCCATGGAAGAGCCGGGTTTTCGAAATGATGGAGGCTTTCTATCGGCTCCCTCACTATGATGCGCCGCTCCATGTCCACGAGAATCAGGTATGTGGTGCTTGTGCGCTGGAATATCGAGATTGCATAGGCCGGGACATCTTTCAAAGCCTCATCCGCATTCGGGCCGAACAGTTCCTCGGTGATTACCGGGCTGGAATCAGTGCTGTAAACGATGCTGAATTCCCCTTTGTATATATAGAGGGGCTTCTCCGGAGCTTGCCCGGCCGCATCCCCAGGTACCCGCAAGGTCTTGCGGACGTCGTCATTCCAGCCTGTCGCCGAATCCCATATCCTCTCGATGACCTTGTCTGCGGAGATGGCGTTGATCGGTTTCGCCGGTTGGGGGTCTTTCTTCTGGCCGAATTCGGCAGGCTTCCTGGCCCTGGCTGAGATGTCTATCACTTTCGCATTGTTTTGCGCATTCCCCGCCGGTTTGGAACTGTTGCCCATATTGCCCATCGTACCACGTTATATCCTCTATTTCCCAGCCAGTATATAAATATCCATTATATACACAAATTTATAATTACTCTTACAGATATACAATAACATGCCTATGCACATAAAGCCACGCAGCACAATGCGCAACCTGCCAGCATGCAACATGGCGCTATGGCAAGGCAAGTCGCTCCTTTTCGACATGGACGGCGTCCTGCTGGAGAGCCGCCATGACGCCAATGCAGAAGGGAAAAGAAGCGTCCAGCACCTGGGCCAGAATATCTCCGAAGCGCTTGCGCGCCTGAAGGCGTCTGGTGTGAAACTCGCAGTGACCAGCTCGGCCCGCAAGGAATATGCCCGCCGCATGCTTGCTGAAGCGAATCTCATACGGCCTTTCAGCTTCATTTTGACGAGGGAGGATATGGCGTATTCCAAGAACGGCGAGACGAGGGTGGTCCCGAAGGATTACACGCGCGCGCTCAAGATGCTGTGCGAGGCTTCGCCGCTCGACAACTGCGCCATTATCGGAGACCGGCCGGCCTATGATGTGCCTCTCAACCCGGAGGGCATGGTGACCGCCATCTACTCCATGGAGATAGATTTCGCGAAGGTGCTCCAGCATCTCGAGATAGTGCTCGAGGCTGGGAAGGGCAGATTCGCCTCGGGTTTCGATGCGTTGAGTTTGGGAGGCGGGAGCGGCAATGGCGATGTCCATATCGTGCGGGACAAGAACTGGCGTCTTGATAAGGATACGCAGGGCCTTGCAAGGATAATCTACTTCGAGGAGCCGTCTGTGCCTTCGCATATGCAGAAGATGTACGTGCCTAGTTCGCGGTAAAAGACTTAAAAAAAATTTCGCCGTTGCGAGATCTTCGATCTCGGCCGGCATTTTTTCATTAGGTTTGACAACATACAATCTGACAAAAAGGAAAAAACGCCGACGCAGAGGCTGATGCCTCTTCACGTCGATTTCTTAAGATGAAATCGCCGACGCCAGGATTGACAGCCATGCTGGCAAATCAAAAAAGCACCAGCTTTTTTGGCTTTTGAACCTGGAATCCACAAGGGACCGGTTTTCAAGACCGGCGCACTACCGGGTTGTGCGACGTCGGCACTGACTAAATATGCTCTTCTATCGATTCACTCGCTCACCTTCTCCTCATCGAACGCTTCTTCTGATGACGATTCGGCAACGTCATCGGCAGGCGCTGTCCCGGCTGACTCCGGAACGTTCGAATCCGACTTAGGCTGCGCAGGCTGCCCCTCTTCCGGGAACGGCGCGGCAAGTCGCTGCTGCATCGGAGACGCCTGCACGAAATATTTCCTGAATTTCTCTGTCAGCGTGAGTTTGGATGTCCGCCCTGCCTTGTGGCCTTTCACGAAGCCGGCGCCTATCAGTTCATGGACGTCCTGGTAAACGTGCGTGCCGATATGCTTGACGAGCTCGGATTTCAGCATGCCGTCGTGCTTGGAAAGGTATGCAAGGGTCCGCAGCGCGCTGTGGCTTATCTCCGAATCCTGGGCGAACTGCTTCACGCGCTCCAGGTATTCGTTGCGGACCTTCATCTCGTACTTCCCGTCGGCCTCTATTATCTCTATCGCCCTGCCTTCGTAATCGTTCTTCAGTTCGGCTAGGACGTTCTGCAGGTATCCTATCGCGCCAATCCCGGTCAGCGTCCGGAATTCCTCAAGAGACATGGGCCTGGCGCTTATGAACATGGCTGCCTCGATCATTCGTTTCTCGTTGGTCATTGTTTCCTACCTAACCCTAGATACCCTGTCAATGGATAATCCACTATATCGAGCTTTTTCTTTTTTAGCCTTATGGATTCGGAAATAATGGCGGTTGAATTCCTGACCGATCGTTTCGAGGTGTCCAGCTCGAGTATTTTTGGGGCATTTTTCGTTCGCTTTCGATTTTTCCCATCTCCATAAATCGTATCGATGCGTTGCGCGCAGTAATCAAGGAGCTCTGCTTCGATGTTCTCGGATATCTTCTTTTTGCCATAGCCGCGCTTTGCGAATCTTGTTTGAAGGGCTTTGGGGGAGGAGCGAAGGATAATGATATAGTCGGCGGGGATTTTCATCTCGCACGCGAGATGGCCTTCGATGATAAAACCGGATTGGCCTTTAGAAAAAAGCGGGGCGAGCGCACGGGACAATTTTTTTATGTCGACTTCGTGATGGGTTTCGAGCAGTTTTTTTTCTTTCACGATTTTTTTTATATCGATGAGCTCCAGGCCCATGCATCTGGAAAGTTCTCTAGCGATGAGGGATTTGCCTGTTCCAGGGGTTCCGGTGATGACGATGCGCATCATGGCCCCATCCTCTTTTTTATCAAATCGACGAACGAGCGGGCGTTTGCCAGGGCTTTTTCGGCTTCGTTCTTTCCGACGCTTTCGGATTCCCCGTATATGACATCGTGGCGCCTGACGCGATAGCGGTTGAATGTGATAGCCAGGTTGCCGCTTTCAGATGGCAGGATAGCGGCGCAGAATTGCACGACCGCAAGGTGATGCGCATCCGAGACCGGATAATAGCCTTTCTGCGACATGAGGCTTCGGCCTGCCGAGAGCATCGCGTTGTAAGCGATGGCCAGCGCCCAATCGTTGTTTCCGCCTTTCAGGTTATCGGACGCCGCTTTGAGATCCCGCTCGGCCATCGCAAGGAGCTCGGTCGCCTTCGCCTTATCAGGGTCAGCCTTTCTTATGAGGCCTTTCTGAAGCAATTCCGATAAACTCATCCCTATCACCGCCAAGCCAGACCATATCTTTCTCCATAATGTTCTTAAGGAACGCGCTGTCAGCACGCGCTTTATCTTTCAAATCAGGAATACTCCAGAGGATGAAATTTATCGCCCTACGGCTTCTTTTCTGGATGGGGAATATCCTTGCGGCGAGATCGTCCTCATCGATGTCGCCTATGACCATAAGGTCGATATCGCTTGCTTGCCGCACAGCGCCGCCGGCCATGCTACCGAAGATAAAGGCATATGCAACACCCGGCGCTGCGATCGCTTTCGCGAGCTCGGAGAATATGCCTTCGGTCTTCCTGTAGATATTGCGGAGGTCCTCCAAAAATGGGCAGGACGGATTGGAACGGAACAGGAGCTGGTTGCCCTGTTTTTCCTTCGTGAGGATGCCAAGGGCGATGAGATTATCCAGCTCCTTTTTCGTCTCATAGGGCGATACCGATGCCCGTCGTGCGATCTCGCGGAGATGGAAGCCGTCCTCGAAAAGGACGGTGCCAAGCACCTTGACCTCGGCTTTGGAGCGGAATAATTTCTCTAACATGTTATATATGATAAAACGATTGTTATTTTAAATATAACAGATTGAAAATCTTCGGCATTCGTATCTCAAAGTTTCCTCGCGAGCATCTTGAAATGGTTCTTGGCAAGGTCAAGCGTCTCGATGCCTTTGCTTGTTATGGTGTAGTACTTGCGCCTCTCTTCCTGTTCCGCTAGGATGAGGCCTTCGTTCTCGAGCTTATAGAGCACGACGTATATCATTATCTTGTTCGGCTTGAAACTGAATTCCTTATAGATTCGTTCATCGAGCGCATACGCGTGGATGCGCTTGTCCATCCTGATGAGCGAGAGGATGTAGAGCCAGAGGTTCTCGTTGGTGAGGAGGTGGCGCAGGCGCTTGATAGGGGCGGTCGGGTTGATATTATTTGATGGGGAGACGGATTCGCCGGATGGGCCTGCGCCGGCCCTTGCGCCCTTGGAAGCGGCATCACGAGGATCAGTCTTCATCTTGGTCATCCTCAATCTTTATCTGAGGGTTCCTTTCTCTTTTTTGGCGGGGTGTAACCGATATTTCTCTTCATTTCATCGAGTTCGGCGTCATCCCGTTCAGCCTGCGTCTGCTGGGGCGATTTCTTTGTGAAAAGGGAAGGCTGCTCCTCGTATCCTTCAGGAGCCCGCTCCATCGTCCTATCCAGGCGCGCCAAGCTCTTGAGGTGATCCTCCACATCCCTTGTCGTGGTCGTGTCGGCCTGGTTTGCCGCTGAATTTGCAATGCTCTCGACATCCTTGTTCGACTTGATATCGGCTGAATTGACCATGTTGACCGCGAAATTCTCGGCTGCTCGGCGGTGGTCCTCCAGAGACCGGTCGAGGTCTGCCTGGCTTGAAGCCTTCAATGCGTCGTTGGCGAATTTCAGCTCGCCGTACGCGCATTGGGCAAGCACATCAGCGTTCGGCAGTTTGGTGTTCGATCCCAATGCGACAAGGTCGCCCATGGTGCCATTCACCAGCCTGCTGACATCAAGTTCCGGAGGCGCGTTATGGGTCGTTGGGTCGAGAAGGCTAAGCGCCGCGACCGTATCGCGCTGCTGGATGTTGAAATATAGGGCCCCGGCTTCGTCTGCAACGCCATAACCCACTCCGACATATCCCCCGTCAGTCGTGCTTGGGAGGAGCAACGCGCGCATCACGCCTGCCTTCTCCTCGGCATCAGCCGCGAATTGGTGGGCGTTTTTTGTATCGATATTCTCGGGGTAGAGCACATTCGTCATGGCAGAATTGAAAAGATTTGCCGCTATCAGCTCCTTGTCTTTCGCCCCGGCCTCAGAAGCAGCCTGCTGGACCATCGCTTTCTCCTGTTCTTCGTTGAGCTTGCCTTCGTTGAACTGCTTGGCGATATCGGAAAGCTTGTCCTGGAATTTTTCAAGTTCAGGGTGCGCCTCCACATATTTATCTGGGAAATGCGCGCCGAAATTATCGTAATACTCCTTTGCCGCATGAGCTGCCTCTAATCTCGATTCGGCAAGCTCGTTGCGCACATTGTTGACCTGTTCGATGAACTTGGTCATGCCAGGCTGACCGGGCATGGAATCCGGGGGCAGGCTCTGCTGGGCCAGGGCAGAAATTTTATTTGCGGTTTCCCCCAGTATTTCCTGACCTGTCCGAGCATCTCTGACGATCATGCCCCCAGTTCCGCTCTGTTCCAGAATCACCTTGTCAGTGCCGAAATTCTTGATCATGTCCGGATCATGGAAATTCAGCGTGGTTCCGGTCGAAGCCTGCTGGGGGTTGGATTGGTAGAACGCTGCCCTTTCCGTTTCGCCAAGTTCCACTCCCTGGCCCCATTTGAGAACAATGGCTGCTTCCTGCGGGCTGAGCGTCCCCCCTGTCGAAGTGTTTGTCACGGTTTTGCCGTCTGGACCGATACGGAACGTGTTTCCGCTCTCTATCGGAGTTATCGTGATAGTGCCGTCGGGATTGCGGCGCTTTTCAGCTTCTTCCGGTGGCATCCCTAATTTTGCCAGGGCCGCAGAATCATGGACGATAATCAAATCAGTAGATATTGAACCGTCGGGGTTCACTTTGAGAGTAACTTTATTCTGGTGCAGTTCCGGAATCACAGCCTGCACCAGGTCCGGATCCGTAACGACGATCTTATCTGACTTTTTTCCTCCTTCGCCGACCAGGGCGGTGCCCATTGTGACATCGATCCTCTGGGCATCCAGGCTGTCAGTGTGTATCTGCATCGCACCCCCCGGAAGCAGGATTATATTTGCCCCACCGGCATTGAACGAGTCGCGGTTGGCTGAATCCATGCGGGTTTTGAAATCCGCTGTGAAGTTTGCGAGTGTCAGTTCCTGCCCCTTAGGCATCTCCAGACCGAAGGCCTTGGATAATGACACAGGAGCAGAATCCTTGGGCACTTCCACATATTTCCCGTTCTTTTCATAGGCGACGATATTGCCATCGACCACCCTGGCCCCGTTCCCTGACGGATCGAAAATCAGGCCGGACAATCTTCCGGTCTTGGCATCTATTGACGCGCTCGACTCCACATAAAAGGTATTCGCCCCGACAGACATCTGGTTGTAGGTGACAGGATTGCTGTTGGCATCGACCAATACTTTGCCCCCGTCAACCCTCATGACCTGGCCATTGACATAGATGAAACCGGTCTTTTCCTTCTCATCCCCGCCTTGCAGGAAAAGCCCGTTGGCTTTGTTGCCGCCGACATCGACCTGCATCTGCTTTGCATATCCCAAGTTTGTCTCGAGCTTTGTCGTATGTGCATTGTATTTCGCCGCATCCTCTGCCGCCCAAGCCTGCTTTATATCAGCCTCCTTTTTCATAGCGCTCTGGTTGGACGCGGTCATGAATTTGAAGAGGAGGCCGATTACGGGGATCTTGCCCAGGGTTTTGAAAAAGGAGGTCAGCGCATCGCCGTCGCCTCCACCCGTGTATACGACCTTGCCTCCCGCCCCAGGCGTTGCTGTCGTCTCTGACTTCCCGCCATAGACCGGCATGAGGACCGCGTTCACGTATATCGCCAGGTTCGATGCCATGACCGTCTGGACTACAAGGCTGCCGAGAAGCTTGCCCCATTGGACAGGCGCCTCGCCTGATGAACCTCTACCCGCGTGCGCAAAGCCTTCCTTGATTTCCTTTTTGAGGCTCTTCTGGCCTGCCGGTTCGGTCCCCATGGCCTTGCCGACACCTAGTCCAAGGCCCCGGTCCAGGGACTTGCCTATCATATTCATCGAATTGGCGAAAGGAACGAAACCGATCGCCACATGTGATACGGCTTTGATGATAGATTTCGGAGTGAACTTGCCTTTTTCAGTCGGATTGAATTGCGAATATGCTCCTCCGCCGCCTCCTTTATCATCTCCGCCTTCCTGCGTCGCTGAATAGATTTCTCCGGCTGTCGATGCCATGGACATGGCGAATGCGCCCCAGTTCAGGGCCTTGCCCCTCATCCTCGGCTCGTATCGCGGCTTGTAAGATATGCGGGGAGAAGAGAAATCAAAACCTGCAAACGGGTTCTTGCCGGACAGCTGCATCGCCCCGATGAGGAGCCCGAGCACGAGGAGGAATGGAAGGCATATATCGCCCGGGATCTTTGAAGCCTCGGGCGGGGGCATCGGGCAGTACGGCACGGCGCTCATAGCCGGGAGGATTGAATAGGTCTCAGGAAGAAGGATGGGCGAAGGCACGAAGCTTATACCCGGGGCGCCAGGTACGCCCAGAAGGCCGTTAGAGGGGTATGTGTTGATGGTGTCCCTGGTTATGCCTGTCATGTTGAAGCACTGCTCCAATCCGCACCCGTTCGAGAACGGGCAGTAGATGAAGACGAAGCTCTGGCATCCTATGGCAGGTTTCATTTTGTCATAGTAGGAGAGGTTCATGGTGGCTTGTCCGGTCTCGTCGGTGTAAAGGACCCAAAGGTCTTTCTGGCCCGGGACGAACGCGATGATGGTCGTGTTCTTGACAGGCTGGTCGGATGGGGAGGCGCTCGTGTTCTTGAAAGTGAGGTATAGCTGGATTTCATGGTAAACCGGATCCACGATGGCGATCATGCGCGGGTTGGTGTAATCCCCTATCCCGATGCAGCTCGGGCACTCCCCGTTATCACCTGAGTATAAACCAAACTGGGCGGCGAACGGGTTTGAGGAATCGAATGCATAGGAATATGGAGAGGCGCCTTGCGTGAGCGGGAAAGAGAGATTTGCCAGGATGAGCAATATTACCGCAAGAACTGGAAAGCGCAACCGCTTCATGACCTTAAACATCAGATAAGCCTTAATAACTATTAGGGTTAATTGATTTCATGCGTTGGCAGATGCTGATATTGATCCTTTTTTCACTGTTCGGCCTGTCATTTGCCGATGGCACAGATGTGTACCTGGCCATCTTCCCGGTTTGCGTCGTCATTGTCGCGATTATCCTAGGGATACTCAACATGGCGGCCGAGACATTCTCGCTCCCGGGCTTATCCGCGTATGTGAAAACCGAGCTGGGCGAGCTCGTGAGCGGGGTCGTCCTCGCCCTCATCGTCTATGCTTTCGTGCTCGGCACGAGCCAGGTCCTTCCAACACTTCTGGTCGGACAGAGCGCAACCAACGCCGCCCTTGATTACATCCACAAAGAGGTCTCCCTCTTCCAGACGACATACTGGGGAATCATCAGGATAGGGACGCAGCTGAAGGCGATGGTCTCCTTCAGCACGCAGCAGGTCCTTCCTGCAGGGTGGGTAAGCTGGGCGCACAGCATCTCGCCTTACCCAGGCCTGGCCCCGCTGCTCTCGATACTTTCAATGGCGGTCCAGGGAGTCAGCAATAATATCCTGCTTTATCAGACGCTTTACCTGCTGCTCCAATTCTGCTCGGCGATAATCCCGACGATAATACTTCCTGTCGCCCTGTCGATGAGGCTGCTCCCCATCACAAGGCAGGCGGGGACGGCCGTCGTTGCGATATGCATTTCGCTTATCGTGATATTCCCGTGGTCGGTGGTCTTTGTCCAGCAGATACACAGCGTGCTCCCATACCAGGATCCTACCATTGACGCGAACGGGGGGGACGTGGTGGGAAGGATAATCAACACGCTGGGCGTGCACTTCCCGCTCACATCGTTCCTGAACGAGCTTTGCCAGAACAATGCTATCCGGCTTCTCCTGAGTTTGAACGAGCAGGGGACGTGGCTGCTATTCTGCACGCCGATATGCGCTATCGTCGCAGCGGTCCAGGCAGCCGCTTGCCTGACAGGATACGCGGGGTGCTTCCTGAATTTTTTCATGTTCTGCTGGTCTCCGATAGAATATATGGGCACGAAGGGGTATTGCTACAACATCGTAACCGCCATCGCATACCCTATCATGGTGGGAGTCTCGCAGATCGTTTACAATATCGGCGCCGCGTTCATGAACGTCCCAAGCGAGAAGGCAGGGGAGATATATGATGTCATGTACCCGTTCATGCGGGACATAAACAACATGGTGATGATGGGTTACGTGGATGCGATGATAATCGGGATATTCACGATCGTGGGCTCCAGGTCCATCTCAGCCGCCCTTGGCGGAGAGTGGTACATGATAAAGTTCCAGAGGCTGGTCTGATGGATGGAATCAAGAGATGCCAGCCCGGTTTTGGAGCGGATATTCCGGGGTTGATTCTAAGGTCCGCGTTTTTCTTCCTGCTGATCGCTTACATATCGCACCCAGGGGATTTTGCGTGCGTGCAGAATGCGGGCGATACTGTTATTTCCGGGGCAGGAGCGTATATCGGCATCGCAACCATGCTGATGGTGCTTGTCATCGCAGCAGCCTACATGCTCGGCATGACGACGAGCAACGCCAATGCCATCGTGTTCGCCAAGGACGAGCTTTTCCACCTCGGGTTTTCCATCGTGCTGCTCCTTGGGATCGGCGGGATAATGGCATCCGGCTGCCTGATCACGAATTCGATGTTCTCGCTCACGTTCAAGCAATCATCGGACATCTACCATTATTATTCAGATTGCGGCGGCGAGACAGCGGATCCGACCAACCTCACCGTGTGCGCGATATCCATGCCCCTGAAGGCATCCAACAGCCTTATCGGCACCTACACGCAATACAGCATCAATAACATGATGCAATCGAACTGGTTCTACACATATGCGCTCCCGTTCACAGACATCGTGACCACAAACGCCGCGGCATACAGGCGCACATGGTCCACCGAGAACGACATGGTCCTCAATACGTTCATCGTGCCTTCGTATGTCAGCCTCAAGATGCAGCAGATACTCCTGGGGCTTTTCAGCCAGTACTCCGTGGAGCTGCTCCTTCCTGTCGGGTTCATATTCAGGTTCATCCCGGTTTTCAGGAAATTCGGCAACTTCCTTCTTGCGATGGCTTTCGGTTTCTATATAGTATTGCCTTTCTTCGCAACATTCAATTTCTTCGTATACGACCATTTCGCAAACTCCCCGATCCCCATCAATGGCTTCAAATTCGCAGACAACTCGAATGGATTCTATACCATCTCGCTGCTGGTATCTCAGGCGTTCTTCCTGCCCAACCTGACGATAGTCCTTTTCATCACATTCCTTTCAGGGATCAACAAGGCGCTCGGGGCGATCGGATGAGAAAACTTGCGATTTTCCTGGTGCTGGCGTTGCTGATCGGCCAGGTATCGGCGGATGAGAGCGGCCCGACATCCACGGCGCTTTCCGCGGTCGGGACAAACCCGGACCTTGTCCACGAGCTTTTCTCGGACTGGCAGGCGATAACGCTCATCGCGATAATGCTCTCGGCCATGCTCGTCTCCTTGGCTTACATGCTCGGGATTGGTTTTGAGATCCCCTCCTTGAAAGCATGGGCCGGCACCGAGCTTGGCCAGGTGATAGCGAGCGCCATCATCGTGCTGACATTATGGGTCCTCATGGGGATAATCGATTTCAATGTCGCGCTTGTGGTCAACAGCTCCGTGGCGAGTGTTTCCCAAGGGATGCCCTCTTGCATGGCCGTCGGAGAGCCGTGCCTGAAGGATGCGGCGGTGTTCTACCTTGATGGCTACATCGCGTCGGCAAAGAGCGCTGCCCGCGCCATTTTGGTCAACAATATGGACGCGGCGAACAAGGCGAACAAGAGGGATTTCTTCAGCTGCTCGCTCGCTATCTACCCCCTCCCATGCATGCAGTATTCAAGCCAGTCATCAAATGATGCGTACCTTGTCCTGGATGTCGACAAGAACACGCTGTTATTCGAGAATTACGCATCGCTCCTCTCATCGATGGAGGCGCAGGAATTCTTCGTCAAGAACATCTGCTTCCTGGTCGGGCCGTATATCCTCGCCCTCGGGATCCTGGCAAGGACATTCTTCATGACCAGGAAGCTCGGCGGGCTTCTTATCGCTGCCGCTGCGGCGCTTCTCTTCGTGCTTCCCCTGATGTATATGTTCAACTGGATGACGCTCAACCTGGACTTCAGCGGCGATAAGGAATTCGGCAGCCAGGCCAGCATGTGCCCGGAGGAGTGCTCTGCCATGCCGCCATTGGTCTATGATGCCAATGTAGTCGGCGGGAAGAACTTCATTTACAGCAGCCAAGACTTATATGGCATGTTCTACGATGCGAAGAAAGACCCGCTGATCACAAAGAACCTGACCAACGGGATCATAGGAACGTATGACTGGAAGACCGAGTTGCCGGGAGTGACACCTAGCAAGGGGCCGCCAGACCCTATGCTCACATCATGCCAATCCCAGGCCACAGTGAAGATATCCGACCTGCCGGCTGATTCCGCATTCGATTATTCCACGCTCTGCGCGAAATACGTTGACAACAGCCTGATAGTGCAGACATGCGGTTCGCAATACCAGACCCAGGATGCCAGCGGGAACACCGTGATGCTAACCATAGACAACGCTTCGATAGAATGCCCGTATTTCTGCAGGGAGCTCCCATACCCTTATGTGAATTCCTTGTGCGCCCCGCCCATCATCCAGAAGGCTTGCGCCAAGCTTCCGGAGATCTGCAAGGTGAGCCGGAAGGCCACCCTCAACACATTGAGCAATCATGCCGACGATGATTTGAGCTGCGTCCAGGAATGCAGGGTCGTGCCTCCCTTGAACAACAGCTGCGATGTCGGCAACTGCCTTGAGTCGAGGGCCGACTGCAGGGTCTCCATGCGAAACGATACGAACTATCGGATCACACTGATCGGACAAAATACAGGTTCCAGCGATTCGAACATGGCCAATGAATCGCTGAAGTGCTCATGGGCATCCGAATGCCCGGCGAGCCTGGTGGCAAACGAGTCATGCACCTGGGTATTGCCCCGCACCCCGCAGGACTGCAAGGAGATATGCCCTTCATGCCCGAGCGAATGCAGGGTGACCGGCATGGATGGCTCGGAGCAGGAGATGCTGCCTGATAGCTGCTACAGCGATTCGTCGAAAACAACGCTCATCGACTCGTGCAGCAGCGCGAACTGCCCGGACTCGTGCAAGATACCTATCCAGAGGATAAAGATGCTGGACCCGACAAACATCGCATGCAAGACAAGCGACGGTTCGAGCCAGTGCAGGTGGGGATGCAGGGTCGCAGGGACGAGTTCGGTTCCGACCGGATGCGATCAGACCGCTTGCAGCCTCAACGTCTGCGGCGGATCATTCAGGGAGACCGTGCCATCCAGCTCCTGCCAGAAATGCCTGGATGTGGAGGCTAATTTCCATTATGACCCGGCGGTCCTGCGCAACTGCGCCGATTATTGCGCACCGCAGAAGAACCCGACCGAGAACCCGGTCAAACCGCTCACCATGAACGGGTTCGTGGGGGGCGGGGATTACCAGAACATCGCGCAGCTCATGATCCAGGCATACCTGCTTCCGCTGTTCGATTTCGCTGTCACGCTCATGTTCGTCCGTTCGTTCTCGGGGATGCTTGGTGGCGACATAGAATTGCCAGGGGTTTCCAAGGTGATATGACATGAGGCGGCTAACACTGGGTTTTTTCATCCTTCTGCTGTTCAGCCAGTTGGCGTTCGCCCAGTGGGAAAGCGTCGCGGCCATTTCCGTCATAACCTCCGCAGCCATGCTCGGCCTCCTGTATATGATTGGTTTCGGATTCGGCATCCACGAGCTGATATTGAGCTCGAAAGAGGAGGCGTACCAGCTTGTTGTGGTGATCGCCATGATAGGCGGTCTCATAATCGTCCAGACAGGCGGGGATGCTATTTTCGGGGCGATGGCCGGGTATTCCACCACCATACAGGATACGGCGAAAAGCGATGCCGACGCCATGATCACGAACCTAGCTTCCGAATTCGGGGTGCTTGCAACCCTGGAGAACGATGTCGCATATCAAGGTTCCCGGTCGCTCTCCTGCACGCTTTTCACTGTGGGCCATACTATCAGCGGGTGCGGAGGGTATTCCATGGTGAGCCCGGCCATATCCGGCGTAGAGGCAACGGTGGGGCTGGGGATAGCAGAGCTCAGCTCGCTGTCAAGGCTGATGATGATCGGCAAGGAATACTCGTTCCTCCTCCTGCTTCCGGTCGGGATAATCCTGAGGACATTCAAGATAACGCGCGGGGCCGGAGGCCTCATCATCGCTCTTGCTATCGCGCTCTATTTCGTCCTCCCGCTGATGATAATAACGATGTTCGGGATAGCCGACCAGTTCAAGAACAGCTCGGCAGGAGCCTCGTATAAGGCCGGACTGCCTTCGATGAATGTGATAGAGTGCGTACCGCAGGACACCGATGACGGGACTGGTGAGGGCACTAACCCTGGCCGGGCGATGAATATCCTGGACCAGATGATCGCGGCGACCCCGCAATACATTTTCGCACCGTTGATATATGGGATAATCACCCCTGCAATAGCATTGCTCGGGACCATCGCCAGCCTAAGGGCATTGGCAAGCATAAGCGGCGCCGACATAGATGTCAGCGCATTGTCCAAGGTGATATGAAGGATGGTGGATGTGTGCTCGGCCGGATTTTCCGACTTCATATATTCAGGCGTGATGCCAGCCGCCGCAGTGTCCGCGATCGCCGCGACCGCCGTGATCGCGGCATCTTACATGTACGGGAAGGCGACAAGCAATCCGAAACTGAACGACTATTCGAAGACCGAGGCGGTCCAGCTTCCGATAACGATCGCTTCCATCATATTCATCGTGCTGGTCATCAGCTCATTCTGCAGCATCGACATGAACAGCGTAAGGGCGGTCTTCAACCTGCCCGTGCTCCCCAACTCGACCGATGTCTTCGGGGCCGCGGAATCGTACCTGGACAACAGCGCGATTTTCGCCCAGCAGGCCCTTGTCACGGCCCGCTACCAGCACTCGGCGTATAATATCCTGCTGATGAGGAGCACCTATGCCTGCGAGTGGTGGTGCATATTCGGGCAGTCAGGTTTCAGCTATCAGGGATTCTCGGGTTACACCGGCAGGATGAACCTGATGGGGATGCTGATGAACACGAGCCTCATCTCCCTGTTTTCAGCATTGAATGCGCTTTTCATTTTGAATTTCGTGAAAAGCGGGTTCTTCATGATGCTCCTGCCCATCGGCATTTTCACCAGGTCGATGCCGTATCTTCGCGCTTTCGGATCGATATTCATAGCGATAGCCATGTCATTTTTCCTGATATACCCGGCGACGCTTGCGGTCTTCTCGATGATGGATAAGCTTTTCACATCGCCTTTGGACGGGCTGACCTGCCAGTCCGGGGACAACACGATTGTTATCAAGGATTATTTGCAGAACGATGAGAACATAATAAGCAGGGATGATTCGGATCCGGGCCTGAATATTGGAGAGAAACTGCATGATGATGAACTTGCCAGGGCTTACCTGCCCTGCGGCCAGGATTACCCTGCCCAGACAGCGCAGCTGGCCGCCTATGCGTTCATAGCGGCGGCATTCCTGCCGACGGTCGCTCTTCTGGCTGCAGCGGCAAGCGCAAGGTATATCGCCAAGATGTTCGGGGAAGAGGTAGACCTCAGCAGGGTCGCCCAGATGGTGTAGAAGGATGGTGCTTGCGATTAGGATTGGCGGGATAAAGGAACAATACAAGCGGTGTGGATATGCCTATTGAATTCGTGCATCTGATTCTGGAAGGGGAGCTGGTCCCCAGCTCAACGATCCTGCCTTTGGAGATATGGGTAGGCCTCGCGCTCCTCTCCACGATGACGGTCCTCCTTATCCACCTCATAATCCTGATGCTCGCCAGGGCATTCGATATCGCCGATCTCAAAGCGTATGCCGAATCCGAGATGCTCCAGGCGGCCGCGACATTCGTGATGGCAGGGTCCATAATAATCCTTCTCGGCGGTGCCTCGAATTTCGCATACACTCAACTCTTGAGCGGAGGCCAGGTACAATGCGGCGGAAGCATGATGGACCTGGGGCACGGCGAAAATTCGTTCGCCAAAGGGCTGGAGATCGTCCGCTGCAGGCTTCTTGAGAAGGCGACTGCCATGTACGACCTGAACAACGAGGTCAACAAGCAGGCCAAGGATTCGGGGATATTCGACAAGCTGAACGACCGGGAGAGCTTGTTCGGGATGGCGGTTTCCCAGGGAGACTGGGATCCGACATTATATGAACAGGCCGAGAGCTACAGGTATGCCAACACCGTTTCTGCCAACCTCATGATCGCCTTGAACGCCCAGGCATTCTTCATAACATATGTGGAGAAGAACATGGTCGTCTTCTTCCTCCCGCTGGGGATAATCCTGCGCGGTTTCAATTTCACAAGAGCGATAGGCGCTTTCCTGATATCCCTCGCTATCGGCCTGTATTTCATCCTGCCGGTCATATTCGTCCTGACGGATCCGGGTTTTGTGAGGGTGCCGCCAATCAGCAATGTCGCGACCGTGCCTTCATATTGCTATAGCACTTTCGCCGGGGTGATCACCCTCGTCAACCTGCCCAAGGTCGAGACGATAGCCGAGACCCAGACGCAGATGACGCTGTCGTCAGCAAGTTCGGCGCTGGGGAACCTGTACACGAGCCTGATAGTGCAGCCTTTCGTCGTATTGTCAATAACGCTGGTGTTCATAAGGTACGGCATGTCCCTCCTGGGGGGCGAGACGATGGAGCTTATGAGACTTGCCGGGAGGGTGGTCTGATGAAAATACTGCCGATCGCGATTTCATTGATGGCTTTTCTATTGATTGCCGGCTGCCTCGAGATGCCGAAGAACTACTCCTGCTGCCTGAAGGTGAATGCGAGCGATCCGCAGGACAAGTGCGTGATGTACAATTCGTCAGACCCTGACCATCCGATAGACCTTTCTGCCAACACGACAAGCTGCAATGTCACGGCAGGGACGTGCAACATAACCACCAAAGCAGGAGGCATAAACTTCGTGGGGGCCTTCCCAGTTATTATCGCCGTCCCCTACCCCCCGGAGACAACCCTTCTGCAGATATGCACCGAAGCAGCGCCCCAGAAATGCATCGACCCGGAATGCAGCGCCATGGTCTGCGGGGATTTCGAATACACCCCGAAACTCGGGTCTTCTGCCGAAGAGATGGAGAAGGGCCTGCCGAACCCGCCGGAGACCAGCGCGGCGATCAACCTCTACCACGGCCAGTGCAAGATCATGCCGATGGATTACAAGCTGGCCAATGTCTTCGAAAACTCGCCGAGCTACTTGAACCGCTTCAGGCTGGGGATAGGAAGCAGCTTCGAGGAGTATTCGGCGTATAGCACATTTTTCCCTACATCCGACAAGTTCTGCAATGCAAACCCACTGGGCACCATTGACCGCTATGAGAATTACCTCACAGCTGCTGAAACAGTCTACGATCCGGTCAAGGAAATCAACGATTCATGCGTGAGCGACAAGAATCCGTCTGAAACGCCGCTTTCATTCAAGCTCGGCTCCCTGAATATCGGGGGCGACGGGAATCTGAAGACAGGGTATAAAAACGCGAATTTCATCCGGCAGGTCGTTTTCCCCTGGTACAGCGACCAGGCCGGGGGTGGAAATCACGCGACCCCATCGTCATCCAACGGCAAACCGCTCTATGCTATCGACACGCATGACTTCACCGGCGAGAAGATAGCGTACATGACCCCATATTCGAGGCCGGATACGAAATTCTATGGCACCGAGCTCCAAAAAGTCTACATGGACGGGGCGTTCGAGTTCGACTTGTGGGTCATAAGCGTCAACAACAAGCTGGACCAGCTCAATGTCGGCCCGGAGCCATCCATGCCGGCTGTCTGCAAGAATTGCTTCGATACCTGCAATGAATCGATAACATGCATGAAGTCATCCATATACCAGCAGTATTGCCAGGATTATTGGGACAACAGCGATGCCTGGGCAGCCAAAAAGAAAGCGGCCGAGGATGCGGTGACAAAAGCCCTCGGACAGAAGCCGAAGGAGGCCCCCCGGGGCGCGTACGAGTGCGACCCCCTCAATCCTACAGAATGCATGTCCGCGCGCTGCGATACCCAGGACTACAGCAGGATAAATCTCTTCACACGCGACCAGGAGGTCGCACTGCCATGCAGCCATTCGAAAGTCAATGAGACCCGTTTCGGCGGAAACGTCACCGAATATGATGTCATCACCTGCAAGCCGTCGATAATGAATCAGGGGGCGGGGGGGAAGCCGGTTTTCAGCACAGCCAAAGCGGATTACCTGCAGGGCAATGGCGATTACGCCACTTCAGATGCCGGCGACATCGTGCTGTTCAGTTTCCCATTTTCCAAATACCCGCCCGACCATGTTGTGGCTCATACCGAAACAAACCTGTTCGGCACTTCCAGCGCCTCAGACGCCGGCTGTGTCGACCCCGCGAGGTGCGTGCAGGGGGCGTATCCGGCCGAGTACAAGACGGATGGGAAACCCGTGGTCGGCTACACCGTAATGAACCGCGATGAGTTCCCCAAGACGATGCTTGCGCAGATCTGCAACCTCCAAGAAGGACAGGATTACCAGGTGGTGGAAGTTAATGACGATACCGCATGCGGGATATCAGAGTATGCGCCCGAAAATGCCTGCCTCATCGTCAAGGACCCGAACTTGCCGGTTGGGAAGAACACGTGCAATATCATGTACGGCAACTGCGGCACGGGCTTCCTTGCGACGGACGTCGGACCTCATGAGATGAATTACTATGGAGGGAATCCTTTGATCGTCTACAACGGGTTGGTGCGCACATTCGGAAAGAGCAGCATATTCATCCCGATATGGCATGGCGACCCTCATGGGCCCGGGTCGTACATCAATAACTATGGTTATGCGAACACGATTTTCCCCGAGGAGATCAGGCCCCAGTTCGTCAAAGACCTGGAAATCAAATACAACAATACCGGGTATGATTACGAATGCCTCAAGACCCCGAGTCCGGAGTCAGGACTCCCGCCCATCACAGATTGCCTTGCAGGGATTTCGAACGCGCCCAAGGAGATAGTATTGATCAACGGATTCGGGACATGCAACTTCAACTATTCATCCCGGGAGCTGGAAACAGAATACCCGGTCACAAAAGAGTATGGATGGTGCGACAGCTGTTCGCTTGCGACCCTGGCATACCAGAAGGTCGAAAGGAGAGGCGTCCCATACGTGCCGCTGAATGAAGTCGGATTCAGCTCCATCAGCGGTTCTGCATCGGTGTACAAGATAGACCGCTCAAGCGGAACCCCGGCAACGCTGATAAGCCCGGAAGTGTTTGAAGAATCCCAGTTGAATGACCCATACCAAACTACCCCGATATGCTCCTGGAACCCCGGTTATCACATTGGGTCATCCATACCTTCAGGTCAGATGAATTGCAGCAGCAACAGGGATTTCGAACCGTACCACAAGAACAACCCATTTTACATACAGGCCCCTAAGGAGGTGCCGGAAGCGACATACCTGAAGAACCAGATGGCGCGCCTTCTCCAGTCCGGGGCGATCCCGATACTGGATCTGAGCGACAAATCTAATTGGGAACCTGGCGATGCGGGGATTGACTTGGGGAGTGCGTTGCAACAAGGGGTCACAGCGGTGCAGATCGCAGCCGGTGGAAAGGATCCGGTGGCGAAACTGGTCTATAATATCGGGGCGGTGATTGTGGTCGTCCAGGATTCGAATTCGGTCCTTGGGCAGCCCAGCCGGGACGAATTGAAGAACAGGAGCGCCCTCGTCCATGCGACATGCCCGAGATGCCTCACAGCCGTCCATATAAGCAGCCTGAGCGGGACGGATAATGCGACCTTTGTCAACGAGGTGAGCGACATCTTCGGCGGCAAGGACTGTTTCGGGCTCGCAGGGAATCCGGTCGGAGGGCAATGCGACATGCAGGTCGCTGATGACCCTCTGCTTGGCGTGGACCTGGTGATCTTCGATTACGGGGTGCAGGAAAACCAAAAAGCGTATGCTGATGCGACAAACCCGAAAAAGAAGGCGGATGCCGTCCTTCTGGACTTGGAGAACAGGGGATCCTACCTTCTTCAGAACTATAAGAAACCGTCGATAATCTACGATTTCTGGGTAGGGCAGGATATCCCCGGCAATGATGAATACCATGCCAAACTCGCATGGAATGATACCGAGGTCCGGCAATTGTTCAATGAGATAATCAACAAGGAGGACGGATTGGTGGCTGCCGGGATCAACGGGATATTCTATTCGCGCATCGCTGAATTCGGGCCGCTGGACTGGTCGAAACTGCAGGCGCAGGATGGAAGCATCCACGAGGCGATGTGCTCGCTCAGCAACGCATCCACGAGGATGGTGGCGCAGAAGCCGATGTCGTTCTTCAAGCGGGTATATGCCTCCGGCAACGTGAGCTGCGTGGATTGCACGGCCGACGACCTGTACAGCGGGAAATGCAATATGAACTGTTCGGATGGCACGCAATGCCTGCCTGGAGCGGATGTGAAGCCGCCTTACCTGGTCAGGTGTCCGGATGACGGCGTCCCTGAGCCATGCACGCCCTGCAACGAGACAGGGAAGACCTACACGTGCAGGGTGGAATACGACAATGGCTCGGTGATCGTGCAGGATGTGGATTCGAAGGATATGAACACCGACTCATACGCCGATGTCATCTCAGGCCTCAATCCGCCGGATAAGTGCTGCATCAGCAAGGGCGGGACGAACTACACATATATGCAGCAGTCTGTGACGCTGAGCGTCGATGCGCCGATCGCATTCTCGAAGACCGGGGACACGAACATAGACTGCTCTTTCCCCTCGGCCTCATCGCAGAAACCCAGCGACTCGCAGTTCTGCAATGTGAAATCGATGGCTACCAATTACCGGGTCTCCTGCTTTGACAAGACCACTTATGCGAACCTTAACAGCAAAGGCGCATTCAAAAACGGATTCGACTTCAATATCAACTACAACCAGCTTGGCGGCACCGGGAAGACCGGCGACTTGCCGGGGCAGGTCAGCCTCGGCAATATTTTCAAGAGCGGTTCTGGAAACCCCTCGGCCGGCGGCACCCCGAACGGAGTGATCACAAGCCCCGGGGCGGCGTTAGCGCAGGATCCCTGCCTTAGCAGCATGATATCCTCTTCGGGAGGCCATGTCAGGATAGGTTCAGGAAGCGGATATTCAGCGTCATCGCAACCGGTCGGACCAGGAGGAGTGACCCCTGGCGGGACCGGGCAGACCGATTCCGGAACTGGTACGACGGAATGTCCGCCGGAGGTGTTCGCATGCTCAGCCGCGGCATCGTCTTTCGAGAAGGATGCCGAGATCAAGTGCAAAGCGTATATCGCCGATTGCAAGGTCCACCCGTACAACTACACCGCTACGGGGATATACCAGTATTGCTATGGCGAGGACAGCTGCCAGCTGGCATATGACCGCTACTGCGCCAATGTCACGAAGAAATACGGCGCAGACGCATATTGCAACAACAATTGCTGCAAGAAGAGCTGTGAAACCTTCTGCTCAGGAGCCGGAGGAACGTCTTGCACGACCACCTGCCAGGACGGCCCGTGTCCGCCAGAAATGAAGCTTTGCCAATGCGCAGTGCAGACCGGGGGTAGTTGCGTCAAGGACTGCAAGGATGCGATCGGTTCGAGCAGTCCGATCGTCAACCCGCCATACCCATGGGCGCCTGGAGGCGCTCTTGCCGGCAAGAGCAACGATCCCTGCGGAGTCTATCAGAAAACAACGGAGACACCGAAATAGCGTAATTGCGATGCGGATCGGAATCCTCCGTCTCTTCCACCATCTTCCGCGGGATGAGCGCATCTCCACGCATGCGGCGCTTGTTGCCCGGGCCTTCGGCGCCACGCCTATTGTTTATAGCTTGTTCATAGGCGAGCGCATGACGGTGGTCTCGAACCGGGTGTTCCGCGCATCGCCGATTGCTGGACAGGATTGTTGGATTGCTTTGTCGGATAGGATTGCCGAACAGGTAGACCGGCCTGAAAAGTATTTCGGGAACGCACCTGCCATCATTCCTTCTCGCTCTCAGGCGGGCGTATAGGGGACGGAGGCCTAAGCTCCTGGGAAGGGAGGGAAGGAGCCTTGTATGTCTCGAATCCAGGCATCTCCAGCCGGAGATTGGTGCCCGGCGCATGCGAAGGCGCATCCGGGGTCCGGATGTATTCCTGCTTCATGCTCTCGAAACCGGCCATCTCGGCCTCTGGACGCTTCCTCATCTCCATGAAATGCTTCTCCCACTCAGGAGGTTCGCCCGGGGCGCCCCCCGCCGGCGCGCCTGCCGGGGCATGGATCTCCGGCTCCAGGGGCTTGCCGGTGGTCATGACGAAATTCGTGAATCCTATCGCGAGATCGAATGAATTTATCCTGCGGTACATCCCTTCCTCCTCGGCCTGGCGCTGGTCGGAGGCTCTCAGCTCTGCGGTCGCGTGGGCGAGCTCTGCGTTCGCTGATTCGTGCATGTCGAGCAGGCCTATATTGGCCGGTTCATGGTGGTTCACATAACCGAGGACAGCGACCGCGTCGTTGGCCGCTCCGCTCACTATCTTCCCCACATCCAGGTCAGGCGGAGCCGAATAAAGGGTGGGGGTTTCCAGCGCGCGCTCGGTCGCACCATGGTGGTCCCCTGCGGCAATGAACAGGTCGCCCAGATTGGTCACGAAAGAGCCCCCGGCGACACCCGGGCCCATCTCGGGTTCTCCCCTGATGAAATGCTCGCCGACCCAGTTCTTTGAATCTGTATCGGTCCGCTGGGCGAGCTCATAGCCCGAGGACATGCCCCGCGCTGGATCGCCGGGATCGGCCAGCAATCTCCTTGCGCTCTGCTCGAGCACGGCCTGGTTTATCTCCGGATCCTTGGCGCCGGCCTTCTCGACCGCCTCGTGTATCTTGCGCTCCTCCTCTGCCCTGCCGCTTGTGCCCCTGTCTTCGGCGATCCCCGCCAGATCCTTCTGGAAATTGGCCAGGGCCGGGTGCGCCTTGTAATAATCGTCCATCACATTCTCCATGAACATGCCCCTGAACTCCGCGTTCGCATAGTTCGCGTTCTGATGCGCCTCGATGACCTGGTCGCGTTGCTTGTTCGCGCTTTCGAAGAATCCGCCCTGCCCGAGCCAGCAATCCTTGGGCAGGATTTCGCGGGCGAACGCCATCGCCTCGTTCTCCTTGGCTCCTGTGAGCTCCTTCCCGGTCCTGCCGTCGCGGACTATCGGCCCGCCCTCGGACTGCTCGAACCTCAGCTGATCTGTGCCCAAGCGCTTGATTCTATCCGGGTCCTTCGCGATATCGATCCCGATATCATTGACGCCCTGGTTCGGAACGTTCGCCAGAAGTATAGCTGCCTGCGCATCGCTCAACCTCTCGCCGGTGTGCGCATTCGATATCGATCCATCCGCCTCGCGCCTGAATGTGTTGGCCAGAATCTTCTCTTCGGCAGTGCCGGGGGTCTCCATCCGTGCGATCAGGCGGTCGTCGCTTATGACCAGCAGCCCGGTTTTATCGAATGGATCGGTCCTGCCGAGTGAGACTTCGATGCCCTGCGCGGTCAAGGCATCGCTGCGCACGCCCAGGCGGCCGTCACGCGTGAATGCGACTCCGAGCCCGAGGTGCTCCTTATCGGCCAAGTCCATCGATATCCCGGTGTGGGCTGCGTATGCGCCGACCAGGTCTCCGACGGTTATCTCCTTGCGCGCAACCCCCGCCGGGCCTGCGGCCTCGGCATGGAGCGCGGCCGAGAGGGTGAGCGGATTGGATTCTGTGCCGACGATATCGCGCTTCACGTCTATCTGCAGCGAGTTCAGGGCAGTGACCCTTCCGGCGGAATCCCGCTCGACGCTGTATGACATGCCTCCGCTGGTGGTCACCCGGTTCATATTCGGATCCGAGACCATGTCCACTTTCTGGTGCGGATCGATCACGCCCATTATCTGCGCGAATTCCTTGCTTCCTACAGCAGACCGCTGCTGCTCGGTCACCAGGACTTTCGAGATATTGCCGGATTCATCGCGCCCGAGCGTCATGAGCTTTCCGTCCGGCATGCCGACCATCACGGCATTGCCCGATGAATCGCGTATGACGCCGTATGTCTTGCCGTCCGATGAGGTATATGTCGATGGGAACGGCCCGCCCTGGGGCGGTTGCGATTCCATGGCTTCGCGGACTCCGGCCGGGAGCCTGCCGTACTGCGGGCTGCCGCCTTCGATGAGTTTGGCATTGGTTTCGACATATCCGTGTACCATCATGTTGCCCTTGTCATCGAACTTGACCTTCCCATTTTCTACCAATGGGATGGCTTCCACGGTCCTGCCATCCAATGTCGGCATGAGTATCTGCTTCCCTTCTCTCAGCGCCGGCCCCACAGCATCGGCGCTCAGCGCGCTTTCGGGTATCTGGTTCCCGAGCTTCTTGAACTCGTCCGTCCCGGCCATTATCGGCCTGGGGACGAGACGCTGGTTGCCGAAAGGGTCGGTTATCACGTCCTTCATCTGGCCGTTCACTTCCATGGCGACGATTTTGTTGTCCTTAAGTTCGGCCCTGGCACCGCTCGAGCTCATGGCTATCCCGGTGATGGAGATAGGCGCTCCATCCTTCGGCAGGGAGCGCGAATCAAGGTATACGATCGTCCCGCCGACATTGAGCTGTACATAATTGGGGACATTCCCTTTCGCGCCTGGCGGGCCTGGTTCGGTCACGATGGCGCCGTTTTTCACCTGCACTATCTGGCCGTTGATGAACGCGAATCCGGTCTTGGCCTTGGCATCGCCGCCTTCGAGGAAAAGGCCCTGCACCTGCTTGCCCTCCATATTCAGGCTCATCTTCTGCGCATTGGACAGGTCGACATTCGTCTTGGGAGAGAGGGCGCGGACATTGAGCGCCGAATCGAGCGCCGCAGCTTTCCTCTCCTCGGCTTTGCGCATCTCATTGGCGTTAGCGACCGAGCCCTTGAACATGTTATCGAAAAGGAGGCCCAGGATCGGAACATAATGCAGGAATTTCTTTATCGCTTCGTGGTCAGACCTGTCTCCGGTGGAGACAACACCTCCCTTGGCGTCGCGCGTCTCCTTCCCGCTCCCAGCGCCGAACGGAACGAAAGCCGGGAGGAGGAACTGGTAGAGGTTCGATGTCCGAAGCGCCAGGACGAGCATGTTGCCAAGAGCGCTCCATGCATCCGCGCCTGGCTGGGCTTTCTGGGGCGGCGCGCTCGCAGTAAGGACCATGTTCCTGCCCAAGCCAACGAAAGGCACGACCCCTCCGACGATCCCGCTCACGCTCCATTGGGAAAGCCCTTTCGGGCCCCCTTCACCCGCGAACGGTTTATCATACCATGCCACTTTCGATTTGGCTGCCGGCGTAACTCCAGTCGTTGACCTCTGGACCTGGCCTATCTTGCCTCCTTTGGCGCCGGCTGGGGGCGCTCCGCCTTTGGCAGGACCTGCCGGCGCCCCGCCGCCTTCGGCTTTTGCTTCGCCCTCCTTCGCCTCGCCTTCGCCTCCGCCCGCGAACTCCAACGAAGTGCGGGCGTATGCCATGATGATAGAGCCCCAGTTGATTGACTTGCCGCGCATGCGCGCCTCATAGCGGACGTGCTGGCCAATACGCGGGGTCGAAAGGTCGAAGGCGCCGAACGGGTTCCGCCCGGAGACCTGCAACGCACCGACGAGCAGGGCGAGGATTATCAGGAACGGAAGGCAGAATTCCACAGAGCCCTTGTCCTTCGCCTGCGGGGGCTGGGGGCAGTAAGGCACGGTGGCGACTGCCGGCAGGAGCGAATACGTCTCCGGCATGAGTATCTGCCCCGGGACGAAATTCCCCGGAGGCTGCGGGGCGGCGCTCAGGCTGGTCGGGATGGCGGCGTTCTTGGATGTGATATTCAGCATGTCAAGGCACTCCTGGAACCCGCATCCGTTGCTGAAAGGGCAGTAGAAGAAGATGAATCTCTGGCATATGGCGTTCTGGGCGTTGTCATATGGCGAAAGGTTGAAGGTCGCGATGCCGTTTTCGTCGGTGTAAAGGAGCCAGAGCTCTTTGTTATACGGGACATAAGCCAGTATTGTCGTGTTCTCCACCATCTGCCGGGTTGGATTCGCGCTCGAGTTGGTATAATATAGCGCGACCTGCACGACATGATGCTGGCTGTCCACGAAAGCGGTCATGCCCGTATCCTGGTAGCTGGCGATGGAGAGGCAGCTCGGGCATTCGCCGGAATTGAAAATCTGCGCATAGTTGCCGGCGCCGGATTGGAAGACGAGCCCCTGGGGGACGAGCGGGTATGCGGATGCTGCCTGGACCATGAGGAGGATGAAAAGAAAGGGCGCTTTCGATGCCGAGCTCAGCTCCATAAGGATAAACATCAGTTAAGCCTTTAAAAATGGCAATGATAAATACCAATATGCGCTGGGCCATCATCCTGCTGCTCTTATTCGGAGCTTCATTCGCAGCCGGCACTGACGTCTTTCTCCTCATCTTCCCTTTTGCTGTCATCATAGTCGCGATAATCCTCGCCCTTCTGCGCATGGCGGCGGACACATTCTCCCTGCCAGGGCTATCGGCGTATGTCAAGACAGAGCTGGGCGAGCTTTTCGCAGGCGTGATACTCGCCCTCATAGTATATGCGTTCATCATCAGCTCGGACCAGCTCTCGACACTGCTAACCGGGCAGAGCGCGACCATGCTCGCCGAGAGCCATTTCGAGAGCCTCGTCACGCAGTATTATATCCCCACATTCCTGGGGATAATCCGGATAGGCACCCAGCTCAAGGCGATGATATCGTTCAGCACCAACCAGGCCATCCCGGCGCTATGGATGTCGTGGGGCTGGACGATAAGCAGCTATGGTGGCCTTTCTCCGCTCCTCTCGAGCCTGACCATGGCCGTCCAAGGGCTCTCTAATAGTATACTATTGTATGAATCGGTGCTTCTTCTCCTGCGGTTCTCCAGCGCGATCATTCCGACGATAGTCCTGCCTTTGGCCCTTTCCCTGAGGCTGATACCCTTCACGCGCCAGGCAGGAACAGCCCTGACTGCGATCTGCATATCGGTCCTTGTCATCTTCCCATGGTCGGTGGTGTTCGTGGACCAAATCCACAGCCAGGACGTGGTCCCATACCCTAACCCGGTGGCGGGTGGCGCGGTCGGGAGGATAATCTCGAATCTCGGGATCAACTTCCCATCATCGGAAGTGCTCGAGTTCCTCTGCCAGAACCATGCGTTCCGCTTCTTCCTCCAGCTCAACGAGCTCGGGTGGGTGGGGGTCCTCTGCCCGCCGACTTGCCTAGCGATAGCCGCTAGCGTATGCGCCGGGACAGGCCCGGGTTATGCCGCCTGCTTCGGAGCGGCTTTCTGGGCATGCTTCGAGACCTGCTTCTGGCTGATAGTCCTGGTGGACTATCCGGTGACCGTCCTTGGCGCCCAGCTGATTTACAACACGATAGGGACCTCTTTCATCAATGTCAGCTCTTCCCAGGCAGGGTCGATATTCGATGCCATGTATCCCTTCATGGCGGCGGTAAACAATCTCGTCATGATGGGCTACGTGGATGCGATCATAATAGGCGTGTTCACGATAGTCGGGGCAAGGGCAGTCTCGGCGGCGCTTGGCGGCGAGTGGTCCATGATACGTTTCCAGAGGCTGGTCTGATGGATGGAAAAACACGCGGTGCGCATTACCGGCCCTGGAAAAAAAACAGTGAAACCATCGCACCCGAATCCGGAGCGCCGCTCTTTTCATTGAAGATCCTCGCATCGCTCATACTGCTCATCTCATGCTCCTTCGCCGTTTCATGCGTCCAAAATGCCGGGCAGAAGGTCATGGACGGCGCCGGCCCCATCATCATCGTCGCCGCTTTCCTGAGCGTCGCGGTCATCGCGATCGCCTACATGTACGGCTCTGCCATGGGGAACGCCCATTCAATCGTCTTCGCCAAAGACGAGCTATATCACCTAGGCTTCTCGCTCGTGCTGGTGCTGTCCATCAGCGGGATAATCGCCTCGTCGTGCCTCGTCACCGGATATATATTCGACATCGCTTTCTCTCAGCTCGGGGGCGGGCTTTACAACAGCTGCGGCGGATCCGGCGCTGAGCTCGGGGACCTCCAGTCCTGCACCATATCCCAGGCGATAAGCGATGCCGAGATGATGACGACGCAGTTCACCGCCATGGACATAAACAGCATGATGAGCGCGAACTGGGCCTACACATACGCAGTGCCTTTCAGCGATGTGGTCACCACGGTCGCATCGGGATACAAGAAAACGTACGCCATGCAGTACGAGACGCTGACGAACACGTTCGTCCTGCCTGCCCTGGTGAGCCTCAAGATGCAGAAGGTGCTTGTCGGCCTGCTGAGCAGGTACTCCATCGAGATCATCCTTCCCCTCGGATTCATATTCAGGATGGTGCCCCCTGTGCGCCGTTTCGGGAATTTCCTGCTCGCCCTATCGCTGGGTCTCTATATCGTGATACCTTTCTTCACGACCTTCAATTATCTGATGTACGATGCGGTGAATTGCGCCTGCAACGACTATTCCTCCATCCTCCATGACACCGTGCTCGACAACAACGGCGCGCAGTACGGGTTCGGTATTCACGAATGCGGGGTCGCATGCAGCAGCGCCAACGGATTCTGGACCGTTGCCCGGCTGATTCCGCAGGCTTTCTTCCTGCCGAACCTGACGCTCGCCCTTTTTGTCACCTTCCTTTCAGCTATCAATAAAGCCCTGAGCGTGATCGGATGAAGAATACCGCGCTGTTCTGCCTGATAGTCCTCAGCGCCATCTCCAGCGCCCAGGTCTCGAGCGCGATGCTGAGCGAAGCAGGCCAGAGCAGTAGCGTGGTCCATGAGCTCTTCACGAACTGGCAGGCCCTCTCGGTCATGGCGATAATGCTCTCGGCCATGCTTGTCGCGATCGCTTATATGCTCGGCATAGGTTTCGAGATCCCGGGCCTAAGGGCATGGGCCGGGACCGAGCTCGGCCAGGTGATAGCGAGCGTCTTGATACTCGTAACGATGATGGCCGTGCTGGCTATGATAGATGCCGAGGTATCGCTCCTGGTCAACAGCCAGGTGGATGGGATGGTCAGCTGCAAGATAGCTGGTGAACCTTGCCTCAAGGACGCGGCGACATTCTACCTCAACGGGTATATCGATTCCGCCAAGGCATCCATCCGCAACCTCCTGATAGGCAACATGGATGTCTCCAACGCCGCCGCGCAGCGGAGTTTCTACAGCTGCTATTCCGCCATCCTGCCTCTCCCATGCCTGCAGTACTCTTCCGGGTGGTCGCATGGGACAGTGGCCGTGCTCCAGCTGGACACGAACCAGGTGCTCTACGAATATTACAGCTCGATGCTGTCCTCGATGGAAGCGCAGAAGGCGTTCGTCGAGGACGTCTGCTTCAAGATCGCGCCTTTCATCCTGGCGACAGGCATCGTGGCAAGGACGTTCTTCGCCACCCGGAAGCTCGGCGGGCTGCTTATCGCCGGGGCGCTGGCCCTCATGTTCGTCCTTCCGATGATGTACATCTTCGATTGGATGACCCTGAATTCGCAGTTCACGAGCGACAAGACGTACGGGGACCAGGCGAGCCTCTGCCCCGACGAATGCCAGCTCACACCGCCCCTGGTGTACGATTCGAAACAGCCGGATGTCACTTATAGTCAGAAGGACCTCTACAACATGTTCTACTATGCCTACAAGGACCCCCTGATAGCCAAGAACCTGACCACCGGCAAGCTCTTATCATACGACTGGACGACCAAGCCTGTTTCTATCGGACCGGCGCTTGTCCCGCCGGATCCCATCCTGGTGTCGTGCGAGGCCAGCTCTTATGTCGCCATCGACAGCCTCGGGAGCGATTACAAAGGCAAATGCGCAGCGATGATAAACAACTCGCTCGTCGTGGACACATGCGGGAGCGTGAACCTTTATGCGGAAGTCGACAGCGTGAAGGCATCATTAAATCCAGGCCAGCCGGGAACCGTCGAGAAGACGAATGTATATGTAGGGAACACCTCGATAGCATGCCCGTATGTGTGCAGGGAGCTCCCGTACCCTTACACGAACCCGTTCTGCGAACCGCCGATCATCCAGAGGGCGTGCGCGGCGATGCCGCCCGTATGCAAGATCAGCCGCAAGGCGAACGCGAAGACACTCGACCAGTTCATGGAAGAGAACCTCAGCTGCGTGCAGGAATGCAAGATAGTCCCTCCATTGAAAGACGACTGCAACAACGCCAGCTGCCTCGACTCGAGGTTCGACTGCAGGATATCCAAGAGGGATGACCTGGGTTTCAGAACGCCGCTGCTCGCCTCGTCAGCTGAAGGCGGGGCGATCGCGGACGAGGTGAAAAGGTGCGACTTGGCCAAGGACTGCCCGGCAGACCTCAACGCGAGCAAATCCTGCGTCTATGTCCTTCCTGCCGATACCAAGAGCTGCGCGGACTTGTGCCCGAAGTGCCCTGCAGAATGCAGGATAGCAGGGGACGATCCGACAGACCCGAAGAAGACGCTGCCGAATGACTGCTACAGCGGAGGCCAGCTGATAACCGAGTGCAGCGAGGCGAACTGCCCTGAATCCTGCAAGATCCCCATAGAAAGGATAATACGCCTCGATCCAGGATATAAGGCATGCAACAGCACCGCGGGGAACATCTGCCCCTGGTCATGCAGGGTCGGGGGCGTGGTCCCGGTCCCCGACGGATGCGACAAGACGGCCTGCGACCTGACGGTCTGCTCAGGGGCCTACAAGGAGACGGTCCCTTCGTCCTCATGCCAGAAATGCCTCGATGTCGATGCCAACTTCCAGTTCGACCCGCCTGTGATGACCAACTGCGCTGATTTTTGCGCCGCCCCTAAGAATCCGGCGGAGCCGTCCACAGCTCCGCTCACCATGGAGGGTTTCGTGGGCGGGCCAGATTACCGCAACATAGCCCAGCTGCTGGTGCAGGCTTATCTGCTGCCATTGTTCAATTTCACGGTCGCGATAATGTTCATCCAATCTTTCTCAGGCATGCTCGGAGGGGATATCGAGATCCCGGGGATAACCAAGGTGCTATGACATGAACAGGACACTGATAGGTATTTTGGCCGTGCTCACCTTGACCACCATGTCGCATGCCGCTGGCTGGCAGGGGCTGGCCGGTATCGCGGTCATCACATCGGCATGCATGCTCGCCCTCATCTACATGATAGGCTTCGGGTTCGGCATCAACGAGCTGATGATGACATCGAAGGAGGAGGCGTACCAGCTCGTGGTGGTCATGGCCCTGATCGGCGGATTCGTCCTGATCGAGACCGGGGGCGACGCGCTCTTCGGCGCGATAATCGGCCAGGGGACCGGCATGCAGATGATGGCGACTTCGATGACGGCCTCGAAGATCGCGGTCCTTGGCGGGATATTCGGCAATATCGCCGACGCGGAGAGCCGCATAGCCAAACAGGGGACGATGACGCTCAACTGCAACATCCTAGGCGTAGGCCAGGTGGTTAGCGGATGCGGGGGCTACAGCATGGTGAGCCCGGCCCTCTCAGGTGTCGAGGCCACGGTGGGCCTCGCTATAGCTGAGCTCAGCTCGCTGACACGGCTGATGGGGATAGGAATGGCGAACTCGTTTTCGCTGCTGCTGCCGATCGGCATAATATTCCGCACATTCAAGCTCACGCGGGGCGCTGGGGGGCTGATAATCGGGGTGGCGGTCGCGCTCTATTTCGTGCTTCCGCTGTCCATGATATCCATGTGGCAGATAGCGGACCAGTTCAAGGATACCCGTTATGTCGGAACAGCTCCTTACATAGAGGTGCCCGACTGCGAGCCTGCCCAGACGAGCGACGTCTCATCATCGGAAGAAGGCGGGGTCGCCCAGGGCATGGGCTTCCCATCCAGCAACGCAGGCAAGGCAATGGGCATCTTCATGCGTGTCATCGACGCGGTGCCGTTCTATCTTTTCCCGGCGCTGATATATGGCATCATAACGCCTGCGATAGCGCTCCTGATAACCGTCGCGAGCATCAGGGTGCTGAGCGCCCTCGGAGGCGCAGAGGTGGACGTGAGCGTCCTTTCCAGGGTGATATGAATAATAGACAACATATGCACCACCGCTTTCAACGTCTTCGTAGATTCCCAGGTGCTGCCAATCGCCGGAATATCGGCGGTTGCGACAGGTGCGATAATCGCCGCAGTGTACATGTACGGCCATGCCACCAGCAACCCGAAGCTCAATGAATGGTCCAAGACAGAAGCCGTCCAGCTCCCGGTCTCGATGGCGTCGGTGTTCCTGATAATACTGGTGATGAATTCGTTCTGCGCTATCGACATCAACAGCGTGAGGGGCATTTTCGGCAAGCCCCCCATCGTCCTCGCCACGCCCGGGGCGACGACGAATATCTATTATGCGGCCGAGAGCTACCTTGTCCAGAGCGCGTCTTTTTCCAGGGACGCCATGATAATCGCGAGGTATCACCATTCGGTCTACAATATCCTCCTGATGCGGAGCACCTACAGGTGCGACGCATGGTGCTGGTTCGGTAACTCAGGCACGACGTTCCAGGGGTTTGCCGGATATTCAGGCAGGCTCAACCTGATGGGCCTGCTCTTCAACACCGCGCTGACATCGTATCTGTCCGCGCTCAACAGCCTCCTCATCTTCCTGTTCGTGAAAAGGGGGTTCATCCTTCTCCTGCTTCCCATGGGCGTCTTCCTGCGCTCGATGCCTTTCCTCCGGACTTTCGGCTCGGTCCTGATAGCCTTATCAATGTCCTTCTTCCTCATATATCCGGCGACGCTCGCAGTATTCTCGATGATGGATGGTGTCTTCGACGACCCGTTCCCGAAGGATGTGCAGTCGCCTTTGCCCGGGTCCCCCAGCTACAACGTGAAGGATTATTTCCTCAACGAAGCGAACATCTATGGCAGGGACAGCGAGACGCCCGACCTGTCTTCGGACGCCGAGCTGGATGACAGCGCCCTGATGGGCACATATTTCCCGTTGAGCGGGGAGTACCTGTTCGAGACCGTTGAGTTCGTGGCATACGCATTCATCGCCGCGGTGTTCCTGCCCACCGTCGCGCTGCTCGCCACCGTGGCGAGCGTGAGGTACCTGGCGAGGATGTACGGGGAGGAGATAGACCTCAGCAGGATAGTCCAGATGGTGTAGGCATGGTGTTGAAATGATAGGCAACTTCGCGAATTTGATCCTTGACGAACTGACGCCCGGCTCAGACATCCTGAACGTGCCTGCCTGGATAGCCCTCGTGTTCGCGGCCACCATGGCCGTCTTCCTCATCCACCTGATAATATACATGCTGGCCAAAGCGTTCGACATCGCGGACCTGAAAGCCTATTCAGAATCAGAGATGATGCAGGCCCTTGCCACGTTCCTGATGGCCGGGTTCATCGTGGTCATGCTCTCGAGCGCGGCGGATTTCGCGTACAAGGAATTCCTCAGCGGGGGCCAGATTCCCTGCGGCGATAATATGCTCTACATCACAGGCCCCACCAGCTTCGGCGCCGACGGGCTCGATGTCATCCAATGCAGGCTCCTGGAGAAAGCGACCGCGATGAGCGAGCTCAAGACCCAGATATTAAACTCTGCCGCGGGCTCGGGGATATTCGACCAGCTCAACGACCGGGTCAGCCTGATGGGCGCATCCGTATCCCAGGGCGACTGGGACTCCAAGACGTATTCGACAGCCGAAGGGTACAGGTACGCGAACATCTTCGCGACCACGCTCCTTGCTTCGCTGAATGCCCAGGCGTTCTTCGTCATGTATATCAAGAAGAACATGATATCCTTCTTCCTGCCGATGGGCATCATACTGCGCGGGTTCAATTTCACAAGAGCGATAGGCGCGTTCTTCATAGCCCTCGCCATCGGGCTGTATTTCATCCTGCCCATCCTCTACCTGATCACGGACCCTGGATTCGTGAGGGTGCCGCCGACCGCATCGGCGATCACGACAGCTACATACTGCTACCAGACATTCAGCGGCGCCATCAACCTGGTGGGCCTGCCCAAGGTCCAGGCTATCGGCGAGGAGCAGACTGCGATGGATATGACCAGCATCAGCTCCGAGCTGAGCAGCACATATATGAGCCTGCTCACCCATGCCTTCGTCGTGCTTTCGATCACGCTTGTGCTCGTCCGATACGGCATGACGCTGCTGGGAGGGGAGACGATGGAGCTCATGAGACTGGTCGGGAGGGTGGTCTGATGAGGAGCGCCTATCTGCTTATCGCGGCCGTGCTGGCTCTTTCATCACTCTACGGGTGCCTCGAGACGAACAAGGATTTCACGTGCTGCCTGCGCCACTATGCGAACGACACCGGCAAATGCAAGATGTACAATTCGACCGACCCGAACAACCCCCTGGATCTTTCCGCTAAGACCAATTGGTGCAACATGACAGCGAATGTCTGCAATGTTACTACGAAGGACCAGAAGGTGACGGGCTTCTGGCCGAACATCGTCTTGAGCCCGGCCGAGCATTCCCTCATACCGATATGCACCGAGCTGGGCCCGCAGCAATGCATCGACCCGAAATGCCGGGTGATGGTATGCGGGGATTTCGAATTCCGCCCAAAGGTGCCGCCGACCGTGGAGGATTCGCAGAAGGCCGCTTCCAAGCAGTCGGGGAGCTCGGCCATCAACCTCTACCACGGCCAGTGCCAGTTCCTGCCGATGGATTACAAGCTCGCGGGCATAATGAAGAACTCCCAGGGCTATCTGAGCAGGTTCAGGATAGGGCTCGGCACCACGTTCGATGAATATGCAAAGTACAGCGCGTTCTTCCCGATATCCGACAAATTCTGCAACATCAACACGCTCGGCACCATAGACCGCTTCCAGAATTATCTTGTCCCGGCGCAGATGAAGTTCGATCCCCTCACAGGCATCAATGACAGCTGCGTCTCGGACCAGGACCCGGCGCAGGCCCCGCCGCCGCTGAAACTGGGGAACCTCAATCTCGGCCCGACCAACCAGCCGGTGACAGGATACAAGATGGCCGGCTTCATCAGGGAGGTCTCGTTCCCCGTTTCGGACATCAATACGAATTATTTCATGACACCGTATTCCCGGCCCGACCCGAAATTCTACGCAACCGAGCTCCAGAAAAGGTATCTGGACGATGCATACAACTACACCATGTGGGTCATCCATGTGAACGACAAGTTGAAGGACGCGAAGATCCCGAAAGCCTCGCTAAGCACTGACTGCTCGAAGTGCGCGGGCCTGTGCGACCAGGTCCCGGCATGCATGGACGCGACGATATACGGCGAGCGGTGCAAGACGGACTGGGCCAATTATGACAAGTATCTGGAGGAGAAGGCCGCAGCCGAGGCTGAAGTGACCAAGGCGTTGGGCGAGAGGCCGAAGGCGGCCCCGAAGGCGCTGTATGAATGCGACCCGAACCGGCCCTCCGAATGCCTGTCATCCAGATGCAGCACCGACGATTACAACCGGGTGAACCTGTTCGTGAGCGGGCAGGAGGTGGCGCTACCTTGCACGCTTTCCACGGTCCAGGCGCCGAATTACGATAAGATGTTCGAACCGAACCTATCGGCCGTGCTACCGCAGGACGGGAAGACGGTATACGATTCCGATCTCGGGTCTTTGATGGCGCCTTATGACACCTATGATGTCCTGCGGTGCGAACCCACGACAGACATCACATTCGACACCCCCGGGAGCAGCGTCGCGACGCACCACCTGGCCCAAGCCTCGTACAAGGCGGCCGGGAGCGACCAGTACACGGAGGGGACGGCGGGCGATATCGTATTGTTCAGCTATGACAAGGCGAGATATCCGGCGGACCACATCTACCTGAAATACAAAACCGATATCACCAATACACCGCAAGACACGATATGCTCGAGCGGCGAGAGTTGCGCCGGGAAGTATGAGGCCGATTACTCTAATACAGGCAAGCCGGTGATCGGGTACACTGTCATGAACGGGCAGGACTTCCCCAACACGCTTTTCGCCAGGCTCTGCCAGCTCAATTCATCAACCGATTATGAGGTCGTGAAGATCAATAACGACACCGTATGCGGCGAGGATACGCATGCCCCGTTGGGCTCCTGCATGGTGGCCTGGGAGACTCCAGGCGGTTCGGTAGGGAATTCGCAGAAGAATTGCTATCATACGATGGGATGCGTGGCCCAGGGAGGAGGAAGCGACGCAGTCGCATTCTTCTTCGCGACCGGATGCGCGATCCAAGGCCAGGGTTCGTGCAACAACCCCGAGATATCCCCTAACCTGGCGGACAGCTATTACGGGCTTTCGCGCACATTCGGCAGCGGCGCTCTCTATAACGGCATTTCCACGTCATGGCAGGATTTCCCGGCGGAGATAAGACCGCAATTCCTCAATGACCTGCAGGCCATGCATGCGAGGCCGGACGACAAAAATGATTTCCAGTCCAACAGGTACATGTGCCTCTCGCCGGAGTATCCTGGTCAGCAGACGCAGGCAGACTCCTCGCCCGATTGCGTCGCTGATATCCCGAACGCCCCCAAGGAGATCGTCCTCATCCACAGCCTCGGCGCATGCGACTATGACCTGAAGCCCGGGACATTCCCGAAACTCAAGGAATACGGATGGTGCGACAGCTGCACGCTTGCGAGCATGGCCTACCAGAAGGTGGACCGGCTCGATATCCCGTATATCCCCCTGAACGAGGTGGGGTATTCCTCGACAACTGGAAATCCCAAGAACTACACCTACCAGTTTCAGAAAGGGCCGGCTGTATTCGACGCATCGCAGCTGGCAGACAGCTTCAATTCCTCGCCCATCTGCACCTGGCAGCCGGTAGATGACAACAACAAATTAGCGTTCATGAGGTGCAACACCAGCACGGACTTCAAGCCTTACCACAAGCAGGATCCGGGCAACATACATGCCCCGCAGGAGGAGCCCGAAGCGACATACCTGAAGATGCAGATGGCCAGGTTCCAGCAGTCCGGCGCGATACCCATATTGGATTTGTCCGACGATGCGGACTGGGCGCCGATAGACGCAACGATATACGTCGATGAATCAGGCTTCTATGATAAATGCAAGAGCGACAATCAAGAGAGCGCCTCATCGTTCTGCAGTCTTGGTGCGTTGCAGTTGCAATACAAGCCCGCTTGTGAGAATGACTATCCGGGTGATATGGCGAAGGTATTGCAGTGCATGAATGACCGGTGCATCGAGGACCAGCTGAAAAACGCCTGCGCCTCTGTCCCGGACACGCAGACAGTGGCGAAACAGGTCCAGGAGTACATGTCCACCCGCCTGATATACAACCAGGGCGCGACGATAGTCGTGGTGGAGGGCACCAATGCCAGCGAAGACGCTGCCGTGATGCAGGAAAACATCAAGACCAGGAACCAGATAATCAAGAAGGACTGCCCCAGATGCCTTACTGCCGTGCGCGTGATGGGCTATGACAATGCGACATTCGCAGCCTCGCTGAGTAGGGTGTTCAACGGCACCAATTGCTTCGGCATCATCGGGGGTATCGGGGCAGGCACCTGCAATATGCTGCTTGCCGACGACCCGCTCTTCGGAGTGGATGTGGTGATCTTCGACTATGGCGTACAGGAGAACAAGGAGGCCTATAAGAGTTCAAAGACCCCGGACGAGAAGGCGACTGCCGTCATAGGCGACCTGCAGGACCGCGGGTTCTACATATTGAAGAATTACAACAAGCCCTCCATAGTTTTCGATTTCTATGTCTCCCAGCAGGACCTGGCCGGCTCGACATCCAATCCGGATGGCTGGAGCAAGGATGAGGTGGACGCGCTCTTCAAGAAGATGATAGAGCGGGAGGACGACCTGGTGAAGGCAGGGGTCACCGGATTGTTCTACGCGAGGGTGAAAAGCGTACCGTATCCTGAAGCCGGCAAAAGCACCGACACGGATTGGACGAAGCTCATCACACCTTCCGATGACTCGGTCCACCGCTCGATGTGCTCGCTGAGCCAGGCGATGCTCCGCATGGTGGCTGAGAAGCCCCTGACGCTGATAGAACGCAAGAGCGCGACGCCGGTCGTCTATTGCACGGACTGTTCCTATTCGGACCTCTATTCAGGGACATGCTCGATGACATGCGGAAACGGCATCAACTGCACAGCCGGACCGGATGCCACAGCCCTGAGCGACCTGAAATGCCCTGATGGCGGGATCCCCGACCCGTGCAGGGAATGCAACACGACGGGCAAGACCTTCACCTGCACGATTGAATACGAGAACGGCAGCATCGTGAAGCATGATGTCGACTCGAAGGACATCTCAAACGATGCGTACGCGGACGTGATATCCGGGATCGCCGCTCCGGACAAGTGCTGCCTCTCGAATGAAGGGGCCAACTATAGTTTCACCCAGAGCTCTGTCACGATCGGCGTGAATTCTCCCGTGGTCTTCTCGAAAAGCGGGGATACGAACGTGGACTGCGCCTTCCCATCAGCCTCATCATTGCAGAACGCCGGGCAGGGGCAGTTCTGCAACGTCAAGACGAACACGATGAATTACCGCGTCTCCTGCATTGAGAAGAACGCATATGACAAGCTCTCGGCAATAGGAGCATTCAAAGGAGGCTTCGATTTCAGCAAGAACTACCAGGCGATAAACACCGCCCAGGTTCCCGGCACCGGCGGGGCGTTGAAAGCATCTCCCGGGGGCCTGGTGAACGGGGGCAATGCCGTGATATCTTCCTCGGGGGCAGTGCAGGGCGTAAATGACCCATGCCTCAATGAAAACCCATCCGGGACAGGAGGGGGCCTGGTCCAGGCCCAACCAGGGGTCATCACCGGCACCGGAGGAGCGGCCCAGACCTGCGAAGGGCCCGCGTACATATGCTCGGAGTTCGCCAAGCAATGGGAGAAGGCGAAGGAGAAGCAATGCACTGACTACATCGCGCAATGCAGAGCAGAGCCCTGGACATACAGCAGCTATCCAGACTACGAGTTCTGCCCGGGTCAGGATGATTGCAAGAATAATTTCAATACGTACTGCGCCAAGGTCATCCAGAAATACGGGAATGGGCAGCTCGCGTGCGAAGACGCATGCTGCGAGAACATGTGCCAGATAACCATCTGCCCGCCGGACCCCAACAATCCCAAGCAGAGCGCGCCAGGGTGCACGGAGGTCACCTGCCCGCCAGACCCCTGCCTGCAAAGGAATGACTCCTGCGAGCTGACCTGCAATAAGGCCGGAGGAGGGTCGGCTATAGTCGATCCGCCATATCCGTGGGCGCCAGGAGGCTCTCTAGCCGGCAAGGGCAACGACCCCTGCAAAGCCTTCCAGCAGACCGGTCCGACGGTGAAATGAGGATGGCCGAGTTTATCGAAGTCCTCCGCCTTTCGCACCGCCTTCCGCGCGATGAACGCATCTCCACCCATGTGGCGCTCGTCGCCCGCGCGTTCGGAGCTTCTTCTATTATATATAGCGGACAGCATGATGCAGGTCTCGAATTGAGCGTTTCGCGCATCGCAGAAAGATGGGGCGGAAGACTTGGAGGCGGGGAGTTCGCGATTTCGTACGAGCGCAACCACACCCAATTCATAAAAAAGCGCAAGCGCGAAGGGTTCGTTATCGTCCATCTGACGATGTACGGGATAAAAATAGGAAAAATGCTCGGCGAGCTCGATAAAATTAAAAATAAAAAAATCCTCATCGTAGTGGGTTCCGAAGCGGTCCCTCCCGAAGTGTACCAGCTCGCTGATTTCAATGTCTCGGTGACAAGCCAGCCCCACAGCGAAGTCGCGGCCCTCGCGATAACCCTTGACCGGCTGAGGGAAGGAGCCGAGCTCGAGCGCGATGATTTTTTTGGGGAAATCCATATCGAGCCGAGCGAACGCGGGAAGAGAGTGGTGAAAAGATGACAAATCAAAAGGATTAAAAATAGTTCAATCTTATAGTAATGTATGTCGATATTCGATAAATGGGCCTGGATCAGGCGAAATTGCGCGTATGTGCTTGAGGAAGCCACTGCATTGGATCTGGTCTTCGTCGGAGGCACTGCGCTCAACCTTGTTCTCTTCAAAGAGTATCGCGCATCGGAAGATATCGACCTCTATGACCCCCAGGCGAAAACCGTCGGGGCTGCGCATGAAAAAGAATGCGTGGAAAAATTGGCGAAGCGCCTCGCTGAAAAGGGTTTTGAAATCAAATCAAGAGATGAAAGAGCCCTTTGGATAGGCCCGAACATAAAGGTCGAAGTGTTCAATGACGGGACATCTTTCACGAAAATAGAGAAGAGGGACTTTGACCAGGCAACCATCCTCACCTTTGACCTGAAAACATATGCGGATATGAAGATGGCCGCCCTTTTATGCAGGACAACCTATGATGCACGCGACCTTGTGGATTTGTTCGTCATGAAAAAACAGGCCGGGGTTGTGCCGCGGTTCCCTGTACGCGAATGTGACGTGATAGAGAACCGTTTCAATGGAAGATTGATGAGCATCAAGCAGACCAAGAGAGAGGATCTGTCGGTATTCCAAACGGATGCGCAGATTGAGAATCTTCCCTACGGGGAATTCGAAGAATTCAAGAAGTGGTTGTATGGCTGGCTATCAGGATTTCGTTGAGGTATTCGGCAGCGGGGTTTTCATAAAATCGAGCGGCATCGCAAAAAAATATCCGCTACAAAAAGCCCTTGCATCGTTGTACGTCTTGCCGACATTCTTCAGGGGCATATGCTACATCCCGACGGGTCTGGAAAGGAAAGCCCATATCATCGAAAGAAAGCAGGATTTCTTCACTTCGCTGTTTGATTTCCGTTATGGGAAGAGAAGGTGGTATTGGGCTTTGAGCACAGCCGCACGCCACTATGGCATTGAATGGAGCGCCACAAGAATCCTTGAGATCGTTGCCCTGGAACGGCCGAAAACGATCGGCATTTCAGGCAAAATCCGATCCCTGCAGAGGAAGAGGTCATACCGTTCACGAACTCTTGCAAGATATCTTGCATCGTTCGAAGTGAATGCGATATACGTCCATAAAGGGAATGCGGGGTCTTTGCTATCGATTAAGATAGATGATGCGATAGGGCCTGTCTGTTCAAAAGAGCAGATAAAAAAAGACATCGAAACCTTCATCCCGAAAGTCAGGGACCCCAGGATAAAAGGCATATACAAGCGGATTGCTGAGGAGATGAAGCCGGAAGGGGAACTGAGCATGCAGACAAAAAAAGATATCGAGACCGCCCGAAAAGATATCAGAGAAGGGAAAGGAGTGATGTTATCGAAAATCGGCCATAGGAAGAATACCTACAAGTAGGCACAGAGCCGGGCGCATGGTTCTGAGCCAACGGCGATGAAATAATCGGGCCGAAAAGGAAGTTTTTTATTACATGCCCGAGTCATAAGGAGCGAGGTATTTCTATGCTTGAGATGAGAGAGATGTGGCTCAGCGGCGCCGAAGTGAAGAGGATGGAGGGCACAGGCGTCCCGAGCAGCATCCAGATAAATCTGGGGATTGACAAAGTGACCGAGAACGGCTCTGGTTCGCTGATGCTGGATTTCACGTACATGGTGGACTACAAGCCCGCGTACGCGATGGTGAAAGTGACCGGGCGGGCGAACTGCTACGACAACCCGGAGAACATCAAGAGGATCCTGGCCGAGTTCAAGAAGAAGAAGGCCTTGCCCCCGGAACTGGCATCTAACGCGATAAACATGATAAACGCGAATGCCGGGATAAACATCGTCTTCCTGGTGAGGCCGTTCAATCTGGCGCCGCCGTTCATGCCTCCGCCCATATTCGCCGAAGGCAAGAAACAATAATGAAAATAGGATGGGCAAACCAAGGCCCAAGACGCTTCTTTTTAGGTTTTCCGATTCACTCCAGCCGTGCCCAGGCTAGAACAGCATGCCCGCATGTATCATGAACCCTGCCTGCATAGGCTGGTTCTCCACCATGGTCGCGGTGGACTGCATTGATTCGGGCCGGGCCGTCGACATCGGCATGAACGGCCAATAGCCTTTCCATCCTACAGCCGTTATCCACCATTTGCTCCCGACTCCGCCCCGCTCTATGGTGGTGTTGGTGTATCCTATCCCGCCGCGCATGATGAATTGCGAGTAGGAATCCGACTGGTCGAGGGTGGCTCCGGCTGCAGGTATCGAGGTCGCCCCCAGGACCCGCCCCGTCTCCTTCCCGCCTTCGTAGAAGATGTGCAGCGCGTTCGTCGTGCCGGTGACCACATTCGTCCTGGACCAGGTGATGCCGAGGCCTGCTGTGGCCCTTTGGAATTCCGAGAGGTTCGCGCATGAGCCTACTCCGAGCTTCGTGCAGATGTCGGCGAGTTCGTCGGTGTTGTGGAACACGTCCGAGGATGCCGCGACTATCCTCTGCTGGGCCGCGTTGAAGAACACATAGCCGAACCATTGGTTGAGCACGGATTCGGTCGCGACGGTCCTGAGCCTGCCTGAGACCATGAACTGCAGGTCCCGGTATTGCTCCACGCTGTATTGCCGGGTTCCCACCTTGAGACCGGCCAGGATATCGTATTTGTGGTCCTGGAACACGTCTATGATTCCGCCGACGGTCCAGTTGTTAGTTGCAGACCATGATTTGGCAGCCTGCGAAGTGAGCGGGACGGTGTATCCGCCGATCACCTTGCCTGCGCTGAACCACCTGGCCCTTTTATCGCCTGAGAACATAAGCTTGTAGTTGCTCCCCTCCTTATCGATGACCAGCCTGGATATGGCTCCCCCTATCTGGAGGCCTGCTTCCTGCCATTCCTTGAGGTCCTCGTAATTGCCTATCATCAGCGCCCCTATCGAACCGGGCTCCGAGACCTTGGTGTTGAGGATATAGTATTTGTTGTTCCTCTGGTCCTTGAACAGCTTGCGGTCGCTCTTGTCCCTCATCGAGCTGTCGGCCGATAGGCGCTGGCTGAGGATTATGTCGTACCTGTCGGCATTCAGCCCGTATTCGCTTGAGGAATCCATGGCCTGCTGCAGCACGCCCTTGATATCCCTCTCCATGACGGTCTTGAGCTCGGCTCCGGTCAGTTGCGTCTGGACAGGCGGGGACGGCATCCTCGTCTCCGACAAGCGCGCCTCGATGCTGTTCGCTTTCTGCGTACGGGCGATGAACGCCTTCTCCATCCTGTCCGGAGATAGGAGTATCCAGTCGTAATCCCGGTTCCCTTTCATGACCATCTCCAGGATATCAATGCCGTAATCTGCCTTCAGCCTCTCAAGGTCGGGTTTGGTTTTCCTCAGTTCGGTGTAGATGTCGATGAGCGCGTCCGCGCTTTTCCCCAGGTCGTCATGGAAATGCGTGATCAACGGCATCACGTAGTATTCCTGGTCTTTCTTCTTCGCCTGCAGGTCGCGCACTATCTCCAGCTTCGGCTTCACCATCCACGAGAGGTCGTCCCTCCCCTGGTCCGCGATATCGATGAACGCTTTGCCGTAGATGCCTTCGAGCCGCCTCCTGTTCGGACCCATCATGTTCCCATATTCGTGGTAGACGTCCATCAGGGCGCGCGCGGCATTCGGCTCGCTCGGAATGGAAAGCGGGCGCTCGTACTGGTACTCGGGGCCGAGCGGATAGTTCACATAGCCGAAGCCGGCATACATATCGGCATAGGGCCGCAACGCCGGCCTGCTTATCGAAATAGTAGGCTGGCTCGTGTCTATCACGACGGGCGCATAGCCGTAGCCCCTTAAATCTATCTGGGCATAAGTCGAGGTCGGTTTCCCGAATATCATCAATCCGGACAGATTCGCGTATGCCTGCTGGTCCTGCGGGGTGAGGCTCGCGGTGGTCGAAGTCATCCATTGCCCGGACCCGATCAAATACGCTCTGGTCTTCTCGCCGTCATAACCGTAACCTAGGGTGAATCTCCAGATGTCGCGGTCTACATATGATTGCAGGCTCTTGTTCAGATTTCCCAGGATCGTCTCCTGGTTCTGAGGGTTGAGCTGTATGTCCCTCATGGCGGAATCTATCGTATTGTACATATTCGTGAAGCCCGGCACCCTCTGGCCCCCGACCAGAAAGCTGTGCCTCTGCGCCCAGTACATGAAAAGCAATGAGCCGTAATGCGGGCTCGGCGTGTTTATAGGATTGCCGTTCGCATCCTTGCGCTGGCCGACGGTGTATGTCCCATCCGCGTTCCTCTGCGTCCAATCCTCGAGCTTGCCGTACATGTAGGTGGCGGAAATCAGCAGGCCGGTGTTCCTCGCCTCGTCCTCGCTCCAGTGGTAGAAATTCACGAGCGTCGTCTTGATGCGCGAATACATCTGGTCGGCCTGGGCGCTCGCCATCATGTAGTTGTCCATGAGATTTATGTCGCTGTAGCTCACGGTCGCTCCGACGGATTTCGTCTGGTATTTGGTCGGCTTCCATTCCCACGCGCCTTTCACGCCCACTACCGGAGACCAGTTCCCGCCGGATGTGGAGAACACGGGCGTCCTCATCGCGCCTCCAGCTGCCCTGAACTCGAACTGGTCTGCAAGAGGGCCTTCCCTGGTCCTCATCCTCCGCCATAATACTTCGCCGACGCCCCCTGAGAACGCCGAATCCGAGATGTGGGTATTGTCCGTGGGATCCGTCTTCACCACTTCATTGCCGCGGAAGAAAGCCGCATACACATCCTTCTGCTTGCGGTCCTGGAGCAGGTGCGTGACTGCGTTGCCGACAGCCTGCTGGGCGGCATAAGGCGTCATGCTCTGGATATCGCGCGCGAGATTCCCGAAAGCGAGCGCCGAGTAGGTCTCGCCTCCTCCGGTCGGAAGCGTGAACCCGACAGCGGTGCCGCTCAATCCTCCGGCCGCCGAATCCTTTGAGAGCATGCTGCTCCCGATTGTTTTTATGGATGAGAGGAACTGCCTGGTGTTCGCGCCGAAATAGAGGAAGTTCATCAGCTCGGCCTGCGTGTCCGAACCGTAGTCGAGCTGGTACATGTTGCCTTCCTTGGTGATGAAAACGAGCCTTGAATCCAGCCTTCCCTGGGATGGCTGGTTTGTGAGTTCATCGTAGTGCTCGCCCGCTACATAGACCAGCATGTCCGTCGCGTTCTCCTTGGCTATCCTCGAATAGGTGTCCAGGAGGCCTTTCGTGTAGCCCCTTGTCTTCTGCTCTGTGGAGCTCGACGCCCCGCCTGGCGGGGACAATGTCGTTGTCGTGCCGGCGTATTCGCGGTGGATATTCCCTATCCCGCGCGTGATGCCGACATTCTCGTCTTCTGCAAGGAACGGCAGTATGCCCGAGAAAGGCACCTTCATGGCATTCGCCTGCGCGTCCACTGTGTATTGCCTTGTCGCGGTTGAAGATGTGACCGGGCCGCCAGCCGGACCAGCGATGGTCGTGGTCGTGGAATCTGTGTAGGTGACCGCTTCCCTGTGGCCTCCGCTGATGCTCCTCTGGCCGAGGAAAGCCGCGATGCCCCCGGTGTCTGTCGTCGTGGAACCTGAACTTGTCCGGCCGAAGAATCCGCCTGCCTCGCCGACGGTGTTGAGCCAATACCCGCTGTAATCTGCCGGCATAGGCCCGAATGACTCGCCGATACGCCTGAGAAGTGTGGATGCCCCGATAGCGCCTATCCTGAACCTGTTCGAGACCCTCTGCCTGAACATCTTGGGCCCGGGTTCCCGGACCTGGTCGGACATATATGAGTATGTCGTATCAGCGCCCGGCGTGAATGCTATCCCGGTACCGACAGGCTGCCTGGCCTGCGTCGGCATCGTTGCCCTCGGATAGAGATCCAGGGGCTGGGGTATCTGGCCGTAGTTGGTCGGCATGGGCTCGAAACCGGTCGTCTGCCAGAATCCAGGTTTCGGCTGGTACAGATAGGGAAGCTTGTAGTTCATATCGAGCCTGGGTTCAGGAACCAGCCTGAGCTCGTCCTCGAGCCGGTTGTGGTCGAAGTCGCTCGTCGCTTTCCTAAGGTTGGCGCCGATGTCCGCGAACACCCCGAGGAAGTACCTGCGGTTTATGACATTCGAGTATGCCCAGCTGCTCTGCCCGTTGTCGTATCTGGCGACCACATTAGCCGTGAATGCGCTCATGGCGCTTATCAGGGTCATCTCGTCCTGCGTCACATCAAGGATGGCAGGCATGACATCGAGAAGGAAAGGCCCGAGCAGGTATGGGTCCCTCTGAGAGATGATTACGATGGTCTGCATCAGGGAATTCGCTGCCGCTTTCGAGAACGAGGAGTCGGTCCCGGAATACCGTTCCAGCGCCATGCCCAGGTAAAGGGCATCCATGAGGCTCAGCTTGTTCGGGAGGTCCGCGACAGCGGCATCGGTCAGGTCTCCGGTCGATGGATGGAAATTGCCAGTGCTGCGGGAAAGATTGTACTGGTCCGAGAGCTGGTTGAAGAAGTTCCTTCCCTGCGTGATGAGGTTCTTGCCTGAATCCGTCGCAAGGAATGCAGCGAGCTGCTCCGGGCTGGAGATGCCCTTGAAATTAGGAGGCAGGTCGACATTGTACCTCTTGGAGAGCGACTCGAGATTCCGGCTGAACAGGTCGAGGTTCACGAAAAGGTTGAACAGGTAGTCGTTCGTGCCAAGTTCGTCGCGGTAGTATTGTATCGCCTGGGTCAGGTCGGTAGACATGGTCTGCGTCGCGTTCGTGAAGCTTGTGGCTGTCTTTATCTGCAGGTAGACCTTCGGGATGACATCGGCCAGGTGTATGAAGTTCTTCATGAAGTTCGATTTCGCGACGCCGGGGCCGTGCTCGAATCCGCTGTTGAGCGTCTCATAGAGCTCGGGGGGCATCTGGGATTCAAGAGTATCAGCGGTGGTCGAAGGGCTCTGGATTATCTTCTCGAGCAGCTCGAAATTGGCTTCTATGGCCTTCACGAAGGCTTCGCCATGGACATCGTAAAGCTCGGCCAGCGCGCCCTTGTAGAGCTCGATGTTCTCCTTGGTCTGGGGCCTGCTCTTGTTCTCTTCAATCACCGAGATTATGGAGGTGATGTCCTCGAGCATATGGGTGTCCTGGTCGCGGTAGGAGCGGAGCGTTCCGAGGACTGCTTTCGAATGCGCCGAAGGGTAGGCCTGCATCAATGCGTTGCGGACAGATTGCGGGAGGTCTTTCACGGTGTCGAGGTTGGCTCCGGCTTCTTTCAATGTGGCAAGCGAATCCTTCTGCGCTTCCACCGCCTTCACGAACTCCTCGCCGAAAATCTTGACCATCGAGGCGCGGTCCTCTCCGGCACTCGGGTTCGTTATCGCCCGGTATGTCCTAATCAGGATGGATGAATACAGGTCGTTCTCCACCATCTTCATGTTCCCCATCTTGAGCTTCATCTTCTCCGGGCTGTCCAGGAAAGCGAGGTTAGGCGCCTGTGCCCGGACAGCAGTGACGAATCTCTGGCCGTACAAGGAGACCCACTGGCGCTCCTGCACGGTGTCGCCTTTCTTTATGGATGCGTAGACGCTTCCGAGGGCGTCGAAATACGCCTTCTCGTCCATGCCGATTATGAAACCGAACAGTTCGGGGTTCGCCTTGCGGAGCACGCCGGCGACCACGTCCTCCATCACGGCGCGCTTCGGAGTCCCGGCTATCGCCGCGAACTTCGCCATCAGGCTCGCCATCCTGCCGGATGCGGTCGAAAGTGTCGGCGTGATGCCCGGGAGCATCGGCGTGTTCATGAGGTCTCCCCCTGTCTCGGCCACATGGATGAGGGCGAATGCCGTCTCGACGGCCTCATTCAGCTCCTGCGGTGTTATCATGCTGTCGCGCAAACTTTTCTGCCTGGCGGATATGGCCCTGATGGCATCCGAGCCGAGGTTCGGGCTGTTGGATTCTCCCCTGAGGCGCACATTCTCCTTCTCCCACCGTTCTATGTGCTCCCAGAGCCGCGCCCGCACCGGCGCGAGTATCTTGCGCCTGAGATTGTGCTTTATCTCCTCTATGTCGCGCTCGATTATCTGGTATGTGTCCTCGATCCCGGCCTGCAGGTTGGCTGCCCCGCGCGTGTCGATGGCTTTGGTCGGCGCCACTTTCGATATCATGGGGTTGATGAAGATGCTCCCCAAAGCGTCGTTCGCGTCCGACTGCGCCAGCTGGCCGCGTATCACCGCCTGCCTCGCGTTCGCGATGGCCGAGATGAATTGCGGGGCGGTGTAGAAATAGATGTAGTTGGAGACCAGTTCGGAAGTCGTTTTGTCCTTCTTCTCCTGGATGCCTTTCTCTATGCTGTCCAGGTCGCCGGCGAGCCAGCCGAGCGAGGCCTTGTTCTTCTCGACGAATTTCGTGAGCGGTTCGCCGTAGGTGTCCGCGAGCCTTTTGCGGTCAGGCTTCGCCTTGCTCATCTCCGCATATATGTCCTGCATGGCTTTGGCGAGCGTGCCGACAGAGAAGCCTATCAGCGGGACCGGGTTCGCGCCCTTAGTCGCTTGGGAAGCGAGCTGCTTCATGAACGGGTCGTCCATCTTGCCCGGCATCTCCTTCTCGAGCTCGCTGACGGATTTCACCACCCAGCCCATGCTGTCGAGGTTCTTCCATACGCTGTCTAGAAATTCCTTGCCGTAGGTTTTCTCCAGGGCAGCGCGCTGCTCGTGCAATGGCTTCACC